>NZ_JBHVPD010000178.1:0-8876 GCF_042887525.1 Kitasatospora sp. NPDC057936 | reverse complement strand
AAACCGGGGCCTTCCTTTTCTGGCTGGGGTACCAGGACTCGAACCTAGACTAAATGAACCAGAATCACTCGTGCTGCCAATTACACCATACCCCAACACAAAGCAAGCGCCGGTGGGCGAGCCCACCGGCTTCCTGCTCTGGTACCCCCGACCGGATTCGAACCGGCGCTACTGCCGTGAGAGGGCAGCGTGCTAGGCCGCTACACAACGGGGGCTTGATCTTCACTTGTCCTGCGGTGGTGCTGTTACTGCGGTACTGCGCTGGGGTACCAGGACTCGAACCTAGACTAAATGAACCAGAATCACTCGTGCTGCCAATTACACCATACCCCACCAGAGTTGAACCCTCGTCGGATCCTCTCAGGCGTTGCGCCTCTCGCTCGGTCCCGGCCGGGGGGCTTTCGCTCCCTCGTCCGTTCCCTCCCGGGCGGCGCAGAAAGAACATTACCCGACGTCTGCCCTGGCTCCAAAATCGATAACCCCAGGCAGCGTCCGGGGGGCCGACGGATGACCTCCGGGTACGCCGCGGGCCCGGCACCAGGCCGGGCCCGCGGGCGTGCTCAGCGGCCCGTTCAGGCGGCCGGCAGGGCGTCCAGGGCGGAACGCAGGCGACGCAGCGTCTCGGGGCGGCCGAGGAGCTCCATCGACTCGAACAGCGGCGGCGAGACCCGGCGGCCGGTGACGGCCACCCGCAGCGGCGTGAAGGCGAACTTGGGCTTGATGCCCAGCCCCTCCACCAGCGCCTCGCGCAGCGCGGCCTGGATCGGCTCCGGGGTGAAGTCCCCGAGCTCCTCCAGCGCCTTGATGCTGGCCTCCAGCACCGGGCGGGAGTCCGCGGTCAGCGCCTTGGCGGCGTCGTCCGGGTCGACCGCGAAGTCGGCCGGGTCGACGAAGAGGAAGCCGGCCATGTTGACGATCTCGCTCAGCACGACCATCCGCTCCTGGGTGAGCGGCGCCACCTTGGCGAGCAGGTCCAGCTGCTCGGCGGTGGGCTCGGCCGGCAGCAGGCCGGGCGCCTGCAGGTACGGCACCAGGCGGCGGACGAAGTCCTCCGGGGCCAGCTTGCGGACGTGCTCGGCGTTGATCGCCTCGCACTTCTTCAGGTCGAAGCGGGCCGGGTTGGAGTTGACCTTCGCGATGTCGAAGGCCGCGATCAGCTCGTCCGTGTCGAAGATGTCGCGGTCGTCGGCCAGCGACCAGCCCAGCAGGGACAGGTAGTTGAGCAGGCCCTCGCGGATGAAGCCGCGCTCGCGGTACAGGTTCAGCGAGGCCTGCGGGTCGCGCTTGGAGAGCTTCTTGTTGCCCTCGCCCATCACGTACGGCAGGTGGCCGAAGCGCGGGGTGGCGCCGGTGCCCACGCCGATCCCGGCGAGCGCCTCGTACAGCGCGATCTGGCGCGGGGTGGAGGACAGCAGGTCCTCGCCGCGCAGCACGTGCGTGATGCCCATGAGGGCGTCGTCGACCGGGTTCACCAGGGTGTACAGCGGGGCGCCGTTGGCCCGGACGATGCCGTAGTCCGGCACGTTCTCCGGCTCGAAGCTGAGCGTGCCGCGGACCAGGTCGTCGAACGCGATGGTCTTGTCGGGCATCCGGAAGCGCAGGATCGGCTCGCGCTTCTCCAGCTTGTAGACGGCGACCTGGTCGTCCGTCAGGTCCCGGCAGTGCCCGTCGTAGCCGGAGGGCTTGCCGGCCGCGCGGGCGGCCTCGCGGCGGGCGTCCAGCTCCTCGGTGCTGCAGTAGCAGTGGTAGGCGTGGCCGGCCTCGTGCAGGCGGCGGGCGACGTCCGCGTAGATGTCCATCCGCTGCGACTGGCGGTACGGCGCGTGCGGACCGCCGACCTCCGGGCCCTCGTCCCAGTCGAAGCCGAGCCAGCGCATCGCGTCGAGCAGCTGCTCGTACGACTCCTCGGAGTCGCGGGCCGCGTCGGTGTCCTCGATCCGGAAGACCAGCGTGCCGCCGTTGTGGCGGGCGTAGGCCCAGTTGAAGAGGGCGGTGCGGACCAGGCCCACGTGGGGGTTGCCGGTCGGGGAGGGACAGAAGCGAACCCGGACGGCCGGGTCAGTGTTAGCCACGCTTGATCACCTTGTTGGCGAGAGTGCCGATGCCTTCGATGGAGACGGCGACCTCGTCGCCGACGTTGACGGGGCCCACCCCAGCGGGTGTGCCGGTGAGGATGACGTCGCCGGGCAGCAGCGTCATGGCCTCGGAGATGTGGACGATCAGCTCGGCCACCGAGCGGACCATCTGGGAGGTGCGCCCGCTCTGGCGGAGCTCGCCGTTGACCGTGCAGGTGATCGCGAGGTCGCCCGGGTCGACGTCGGTCTCGATCCAGGGGCCGAGCGGGCAGGCGGTGTCGAAGCCCTTGGCCCGGGCCCACTGGCCCTCGCGCTGCTGGACGTCGCGGGCGGTCACGTCGTTGGCGCAGGTGTAGCCGAGGATCACCTCGGGCACCCGCTCCAGCGGGACCTCGCGGCACATCCGGCCGATCACCACGGCGAGTTCGGCCTCGTGGTGGACGTCCGAGGAGAACGGCGGGTAGGCGATGCTCTCGGTCGGGCCGATCACCGAGGTGGACGGCTTGAAGAAGGTGAGCGGGACGTCCGGGACGCCGCCGCCCATCTCCGCCGCGTGGGCCGCGTAGTTGCGGCCGACCGCCACGATCTTGTTGGGGAGCATCGGGCTGAGCAGCCGGACGTCCTGGAAGCGGTAGCTCTCGCCGGTGGGTTGCGGCTGGCCGAACGGGTGGCCGGCCAGGGCGTGGACGACCAGCGACTCCGGCCGGGCCGGGTCCCCCTCCACGACGCCGAAGGAGACGCTGCCGGCGGCAGGGCTCCCTTCCCGGACGGAAAACCTCGCAATGCGCACGGCTGGGCTACCCCTCGCTTCGTCGGCCGCCCGGGGCGCCCCCGGGCGCTGGTGGGCGCCCCGCCCGGCGTGGGCGCGGCCCCGTCAATCGTCGACCAGGCTATCGCGTGGGCCCTCCCCCGGCCGCTTCGGGCCCGTTCGGCGCGGGCGCCGTCCGGGCGTGGCCGGCCCGGCGGTCCCGGCGCGCGAACGCGAAGGGCGCCGCGGCCGGTTCGACGGCTGCGGCGCCCTTCGCGCGGCGCGGGGCGGGATCAGTCCTGCGGGACGGCCACCGGCGCGACCATCAGCTGGGTGCGGCGCGGGTTCGCGGTGTTGCCGGGCAGGTCGGTCGAGTAGGTGACGGCCTTGTCCTCGGGCTTGCGGGCGCCGGGGATCTTGCTGAAGTCCTCGACCGAGGCCAGCGTGGTCCGGCGCGGGTTCGCCGTGGAGCGGCAGGGCAGCGTGGACTTGGTGGCCTTCTTCGCCTGGGACATCGAGTCAGCACCTCGTGTTCGCGGCCGGGCGCGCCACGACGGCGGCGGCACGGCCTGAGTGAGTCCGATTGATTCGGAGGGATTCTGGGCAGGCTGATCGGGGCCGTGCTCCGGATGCAGCCAGGTTACGAGATCTCATTCCACAGGGACCGTGACCAAAGCTACACATTCGCCTGTGATTTTGCTCACAAATAGGTCTGCAAATCTCCGATATCCGACATTTCGCCGGAACGGGATTTCCCGACAAAACACCGATACCGGGCATTCCAGCAGGTCTGCGACTCTTGTCGATCTAGGGTCCCGTTGGCATGTATCGGACGAGTGTCCGAAAAAGGCGGTATTCCGGTCCGGTTACCGCACAGTCCGTGAAACCGCGCACGCGGTCGGTAGCCGTGACCGATGGTTCCCGGCGGCCCTTGTTGGGATTCCCTCGCTGTGCTGGAATGCCACGGACCGTGGGTAGGGAGCAGTCCACCCCGGTGCCCGCTCTCCCGGACCGGCCGGGGTGCGGATGGAAACTCGACACCGTCCAGGCCGTGGCAACGCGGCGGGACGCCCGGTCCAGAGGTTGCGACGCCAGTGCAGGGACGTTTCAAGAGGGGTAGCGGCGCCGCGGGGAACCCGGAGTCGCGCGAGCCTGTGGCAGCCCCCCAGCCGGCGGCGGCCCCCGGTGGCCCGGCCGAACCGCCGACGCCCGAGGGCACCGGCCGCCCGGAGCAGGACAGCCAGGACCGGAAATCCGCCCGCGACAAGCTCCGCACGTCCCTCACCAGGCGCCGCGCCACCGGTCTGAGCCGGCTCGCGATGCGCAACTGGCGGATCCGGACCCGACTGATCGCGCTGCTCGCGCTGCCCGTCCTGGTCTCGCTGGTCCTCGGTGGCCTGCGCATCCAGACCTCGATGCAGGCCTCGCAGCAGCTCGCCCAGATGGCCAACCTGTCCGACCTGGCCAAGAAGGCGACCAACCTCGCCGACGCGCTGCAGACCGAGCGCGACATCAGCGCCGGCCCGATCACCAACCGGCCGAGCGACCCGCTGGACGACGACATCGTCTCCGCGCGCAAGACCACCGACGACCTGAGCCGGACCTTCACCGCCTCCTCCGACAAGTTCGAGAACCTCGAACTCTCCGGCGGCAAGGCGCTGCTGTTCCAGATCCGCAAGGACCTCAACTCGATCTCGGACGCGCGCAACACGCCGTACCAGAACAACCAGAACATCCAGTCGACGATCACCGCGTACGACGTGATCATCCGCGACCTGCTGTCCATCACCCAGGACATAGCGCTCGCGTCGAACAACAAGGACCTGGTCGTCGCGACCCGCGCGCTCCAGCAGTTCTCGCTGGCCAAGGACGCGACCTCGCAGCAGCGCGCGCTGATCAGCGCCGCGCTCGCCAACCCCAAGGCCCCCGACCTCAGCCTGAGCGACGAGTCCTTCGGCATCCGCCTGCGCACGACGTACGACAACGCGCTCACGACGTTCAACAACATCTACACCGCGCACGACCTGGACAACCTGCGCGGGCAGCTGAGCTACAACAACGTCGTCGCCGACGCCGACCGCTACTCGCGCTCGATCCTCCAGCAGAGCGGTATCCACCAGACCGACCCGGTCAGCTACAAGGACTGGTACGAGAAGGCCACCGCCAAGATCAAGGCCGAGCAGCGGATCGAGTCCAAGCTGCTGGAGAACCTGGACGGAAAGGCCCAGGACCTCCAGTCCCAGGCCGACACCGACGCCCTGATCATCGCCGGCGCCGTCGCCCTCGTGCTGCTCGTCGCCCTCGGTGGCGCCGGTCTGATCGCCCGCTCGATGGTGCGCTCGCTGACCCGCCTGCAGGCCGCGGCCGAGGACGTCGCCGAGCGGCGGCTGCCCGAGCTGGTCAAGACGCTCTCCGAGAGCGACCCGCACGACGTCGACGTCACCGTCGAACCCGTCGCCGTCGACTCCACGGACGAGATCGGCCACGTGGCCCACGCGTTCGACATGGTGCACAGCGAGGCCGTCCGCCTCGCCGCCGAGCAGGCCCTCCTCCGCGGCAACATCAACGCGATGTTCACCAACCTCTCGCGCCGCAGCCAGGGCCTCATCCAGCGCCAGCTGTCGCTCATCTCCGAGCTGGAGAGCCGCGAGGCGGACCCGGACCAGCTCGCCAACCTCTTCAAGCTCGACCACCTCGCGACCCGCATGCGCCGCAACGGCGAGAACCTCCTCGTCCTCGCGGGCGAGGACCCGGGCCGCCGCTGGACCCGCCCCGTCCCGCTGGTCGACGTGCTCCGCGCCGCCGCCTCCGAGGTGGAGCAGTACGAGCGCATCGAACTCGCCGCGGTGCCGTCGGCCGAGGTCGCCGGCCGCGTCGTCAACGACCTCGTCCACCTGCTCGCCGAGCTGCTGGAGAACGCCACCTCGTTCTCCAGCCCGCAGACCCGCGTCCGGGTCACCGGCCACGCGCTGCCCGACGGCCGCGTGCTGGTCGAGATCCACGACACCGGCATCGGCCTGAGCCCCGACGACCTCGCCGAGATCAACGAGCGCCTCGCCAACCCGCCGACGGTGGACGTCTCCGTCTCCCGCCGCATGGGCCTCTTCGTGGTCGGCCGCCTGTCCCTGCGACACGGCATCCGCATCCAGCTGCGCCCCAGCGACTCCGGCGGCACCACCGCGCTCGTCATGCTCCCGGTGGACGTCACCAACTCCGCCGACCGCCGCACCGCCGGCCGCCCCGGTCCGGCGCAGGCCAAGCAGCAGCGCGGGGTCGCCCCGACGCCGCGCCAGCAGCGCCAGATGCCGGCCGGCCAGGGCGGTCCGGCCGCGCTCGGCCAGGGCCCGGCCGGCGGTGCCCCGCAGGGCCGCCCGCAGCTCGGCCAGGGCGGTCCGGCCGCCCCGGCGGCGCCGGGTGCCCCGACCGCTCCCGGTGCGCCCGGCGGACGCACCGGCGGCCTGCCCACCCGTCAGGTCGGCAAGGCGCTCCGCGAGAACCCGGTCGTCCCGCAGGGTCAGCCGGGTCTGCCGGGCCAGCAGCCGCAGCAGCCCCAGCAGGCTCAGCAGCCGCAGCAGTCGGCCCAGGGCGGCCTGCCGCAGCGCGGCCCCGGCCGCCAGGGCCCGCCGCAGGGCGGCCCCGGCCTGCCCCGCCGCGGCCAGCAGCCCGGCGGCCCCGGCCAGCCCGGTGGCCCCGGTCAGCCCGGTCAGCCCGGTCAGCCCGGCGGACCGCAGGGTGCGCCCGGCCGCCCCGGGCAGGAGCGCCCGCGCCCCGGTGGCGACCCGAACGGTGGTCCCCGCACCGGCGAGCAGCCGCAGCACGGCCGCCCGGGTGCACCCGGTGCGCCGGGTGCGCCGCGCCAGGGCGCCCGCCCGGGCAACCGCCCGCAGGACGGCCTGCCGCAGCGCCGCCAGCCCGGCCGCCCTGGCCCGCAGGGCCCTGGCGGTCAGGGTCCGCAGGGTCCCCAGGGTCCCGGCGGCCAGGGTCCGCAGGGTCCGCAGGGCCCCGGCGGCCAGGGTCCGCAGGCCCCGCGCCGTCCGCAGCGCCCCGGCCCGGACGCGCCGCAGCGCGACCGCCAGCCGCAGCTCCCGCAGCAGCAGGCCCCGCAGGCCCAGCTCCCGCCGGCCGAACCGGCCCCGGTCGAGAGCACCCAGCAGTTCGCCCGCCCGCGCTTCGAGGCCAGCCAGATCGACCCGCGCGACCCGCTGGGCCTCGGCCTGGTCGAGCCGGTGCTGCCGAACGTGCCGAACCCGGTGCGCCCGGAGCCGGTCCGCCAGGAGCAGGCCCGTCCGGAGCCCGTCCGCCAGGAGCCGATGGCGCTGCCGACCGGCTCGTCCGAGGGCGGCGCCGGGCAGCAGCCGTGGGCCGCGCAGGACGCCCGGCCGCCGGCGTACCAGCCGCGCCGCCCCGGCACGTCGGCGCCGGAGGTCCGGCAGGAGCCCCAGGGCCGTCCGCCCCGGCAGCAGGCCCCCCAGGGCCAGCCCGGCCAGCAGGCCGCGCCGCAGCAGCAGGTCCCCCAGGGCCAGCCGCAGCCCGGTGAGGGCGACGCCCCGTGGCGTCCGTCGGCCAACGACGAGCGCTGGCGCCGCGCGGAGCAGGTACGGGAGCCCTCGACCAGCGGCGTCACGATGTCCGGCCTCCCCCGGCGGACCCCGCAGGCCAACCTGGTCTCCGGCACCGCCGAGGCCTCCCCGCTGACCGGTCCCCAGGTCTCCCGGGCCCCCGAGGAGGTGCGCGGCCGGCTGACCAACCTCCGCCGCGGCATCCAGCAGGGCCGCCGGGCGGGCGCGGAGCAGGTCGGCCAGCCCGGCCGGCCCGGCTTCCAGCATGGTGCCCAGCAGCCCGGGTTCGATAGTTTCGGGGGCCGGAGCGACGGCAACGGCGCAGATCACCAGGAGCGTTGAGTTGAACCAGATGAGCCAGGCCGCACAGAACCTGAACTGGCTGATCACCAATTTCGTGGACAACACCCCCGGGGTGTCCCACACCGTGGTGGTCTCCGCGGACGGCCTCCTGCTGTGCATGTCCGAGGGCTTCCCCCGGGACCGCGCCGACCAGCTCGCCGCCGTCGCCTCCGGCCTCACCTCCCTCACCTCCGGCGCCAGCCGGATCTTCGAGGGCGGCGAGGTCAACCAGACCGTCGTCGAGATGGAACGGGGCTTCCTGTTCCTCATGGCCGTCAGCGACGGCTCCGCCCTCGCCGTCCTGGCCGCCCCCGACTCCGACATCGGCCTCGTCGGCTACGAGATGGCCCTGCTCGTCGACCGCGCAGGCGCCGTCCTCACCCCCGCACTCCGCGCAGAACTCCAGGGCAGTCTCCTGCACTGACCGGGGGCCGCACGGCACCCACCCATCCACCGTCCCACCTCCCCGCCGGGTCCGACCCGACCGGTCCCGGCGCTCGACCCTCAGCTACCCTCAGGCAGCTGATCCCGCCTCAGCTGGAACGCCCCAGCTGGAACCTGCTGCCCGAGGCCGCAGCACAAGGAGGACCCATGACCCCGCCCTCGACACCCGCCGGCCCGTACGGCAGCGGGTACGGCAGCGGCTACGGCGGGCAGCAGTCCGACGGCTACGAGCAGCAGCCGCTGGTCCGCCCGTACGCGATGACCGGCGGCCGGACCCGGCCCCGCTACCAGCTCGCCATCGAGGCCCTGATCTCGACCACGGGATCGGCCGAGCGCACCGGCGGCCTGCTGCCCGAGCACGCCCGGATCGTCAACCTCTGCCGTGAGGTCAAATCCATCGCGGAGATCTCCGCACTGGCCGGCGTGCCGCTCGGTGTCGCCCGCATCCTCGTGGCCGACCTGGCCGAGGCCGGCCTCGTCGCCATCCACCAGCCCGCCGCCGCGGGCGAGTCGGGCGGAACGCCCGACGTCACGCTGCTCGAAAGGGTCCTCAGTGGACTTCGCAAGCTCTAACGGACCCGCCCGCGCCACGACGTCAGCGAAGATCGTCGTGGCGGGCGGCTTCGGTGTCGGCAAGACCACGCTCGTCGGCGCCGTCTCCGAGATCAACCCCCTGCGCACCGAAGCCGTCATGACCTCGGCCTCCGC
>NZ_JBHVPD010000177.1:0-9117 GCF_042887525.1 Kitasatospora sp. NPDC057936 | reverse complement strand
GGGTCACCCTGATCGCGGCGACCACCGAGAACCCGTACTTCTCGGTGATCTCGCCACTGCTGTCGCGCTCGCTGCTGCTCACCCTGGAGTCGCTCACCGACGACGACGTCCGCGCGCTGCTGCGCCGAGCGGTGGCCGACGAGCGCGGCCTGGAGGGTGCGCTGGAGCTGACCGAGGAGGCCGAGGACCACCTCGTGCGGCTGGCCGGCGGGGACGCCCGGCGGGCGCTCACGACGCTGGAGGCGGCGGCCGGGGCGGCGCTGGAGAAGGGCGAGCCGAGCATCACGCTGGCCACCACCGAGACGGCCGTCAACCAGGCGGCGGTGCGCTACGACAAGGACGGCGACCAGCACTACGACGTGGCGAGCGCGCTGATCAAGTCGATCCGCGGCAGCGACGTGGACGCCACGCTGCACTACCTGGCCCGGATGATCGAGGCGGGGGAGGACCCGCGCTTCATCGCCCGGCGGCTGATGATCTCGGCCAGCGAGGACGTCGGCCTGGCGGACCCGACGGCGCTGGCGACGGCCGTCGCGGCGGCCCAGGCGGTGGCGCTGATCGGCTTCCCGGAGGCGCGGATCATCCTGTCCCAGGCGGCGATCGCGCTGGCCCTGGCGCCCAAGTCGAACGCGGCCTACCTGGCGATCGACGCGGCGCTGGCGGACGTCCGGCAGGGCCTCGCGGGCGCGGTGCCGCCGCACCTGCGGGACGCGCACTACGGCGGCGCGGGCAAGCTCGGCCACGGCCAGGGCTACCAGTACCCGCACGACCTGCCGGAGGGCATCGCGGCCCAGCAGTACGCGCCGGACGCGGTGCACGGCAAGGACTACTACCAGCCGACCCGGCGCGGCGGCGAGGCCCGCTACGCGGACGTCGTGGAGTGGACGAGGGGTCGGCTCAGGGGCGAGTGAACGGTATGCACGCGCCCCGGTATACTCGATCGGAGTGCCACGTCCCGGGACGGCGGCGGGGGAGACCCCACCGACCGGCCGCACCAGCGGGACGCCGGCCGTAGGCCCCTTCCGAGGGGTCCGCACCAGGAGCGTCGCGCACCGTCTCGGTGTCGCGGGCGGCCCAGTCCACTGGATCGTCCGTGCGACAAGCACATCCGTGCCCGGCTCCGGAGAGCGGCTGATCCCACCGCGCAGGCGGCGGGGTTTTCTCCGGGTCGCGACTTGCGACCTCCGTCAACACCTGGTGAAGCCGTATTCGAAAGCAAGGAAGGTTTGGTTCATGGCGAACCAGAAGCGCCCCAAGGTCAAGATCGCGCGTGCGCTCGGCGTGCCGCTGACCCCGAAGTCCGTCAAGTACTTCGAGGCCCGCCCGTACCCGCCCGGCCAGCACGGCCGTGGTCGCAAGCAGAACTCGGACTACAAGGTCCGTCTGCTCGAGAAGCAGCGTCTGCGCGCCCAGTACGACCTGAGCGAGAAGCAGATGGCGCGCGCGTTCGACCGCGCGAAGAAGGCCGAGGGCAAGACCGGTGAGGCGCTCGTCGCCGACCTGGAGACCCGTCTGGACTCCCTGGTCCTGCGTTCGGGCATCGCCCGCACCATCTACCAGGCCCGCCAGATGGTCGTCCACGGCCACATCGAGGTCAACGGCGGCAAGGTCAACAAGCCGTCGTTCCAGATGAAGCCGGGCTTCGTGGTGACCGTCCGCGAGCGCTCCAAGGAGAAGGTCCCCTTCCAGGTCGCCCGTGAGGGTGGCTACGCGGGTGAGGGCCAGACCCCGAAGTACCTCGAGGTCAACCTGAAGGCCCTGGCCTTCCGCCTGGACCGTGCGCCGCAGCGCAAGGAGGTCCCGGTGATCTGTGACGAGCAGCTGGTCGTCGAGTACTACTCGCGCTGACCCGCGGCTGGTCCTGCACTTCGCGGAACCACAGCGAGCCCCCACCGCCCCTCGGGGTGGTGGGGGCTCGCCCCTTTTCGGCGCCCGTCCGGAACCGCTGCCCGGCTCAGGCGCTCTCGCCGGCCATCGCGGCGGCCAGCCGCAGGTGCGGGCGGGCCTCCGCGGCGCGGCCCTGGCGCTCCAGGGTGCGGCCGAGCATCAGCCGGGCGTAGTCCTCGGCCGGGTCGGCCTCCAGGATCCGGATCAACTCGGCCTCGGCGTTGCGGAGTTGGGCGGAGTGGTAGTAGCTGCGGGCGAGCAGCAGGCGGACCGAGAGGTTGGCCGGCTCCTCGGCGAGCACGCCCGCCAGGATGTGGGCGGCCTCGCTGTACGCCTTGGACTCGAAGTAGAGCGTCGCCCGGCGGTACTCGTCGGCGGCGGTGTGGACGGCCACGGTGGCTCCTTCCGGCTTGGTACTTGCCTCCTCAAGCAATCCGCAAGCTTCAGCTATTCCGCACCGGCGCGGGCGCCGGGGCCGGCGGGACGGAGTACGGGCCCGGCCCCGGCCCGGGCCCGCCCGGGGAGCCGCCGGTGCCGAGGGCCCGGGACACCGCCGCGTCGAGGCCGAGCCGGGCGCCCGCCGCGTAGCAGTCCTCGTACTCCTGCTCGGTGAGCCCGGCGCGGGCCCGTTCGGCGCACTGCCGGTGCGGGCCGAAGAAGAACCGCGAGCCGAGGAAGGGCGTGCCGACCGTGCGCCAGATCCGGTGCGCCGCGCCCTGGAGCAGCCGGGCCTCGTGCAGGTCGCCCGGGACGTCCGGCCCGGCGGGCTCGGTCTCCAGCAGGGCCAGCAGGTCGATGCCGAGGACGATGCCCAGCAGGTCGTGGAACAGGTGGTTGAGCCGCACGCTCTCCCGGGCGAGGACCCGGGCCGGGCGGACGTCGCCGTCCATCCAGTGCGAGAAGGCCATCGCGTACAGCACGTACGCGTACGCCCACTGCTCGCCGTGCTCCTCGCACACCTCGCGGGCCTGGCCGAACCACAGCTCGCCGCTCTCCCGGTCGCCCTGGAAGACGTAGGCGAGGCCCAGTTCGAGCATGGCCATCAGGACGTTGCTGTTGAGCTCGCCGATCGTCCGGTAGTGCCACAGCGCCTCCTCGAACAGCTCGGCGGCGCGGCCGGGTTCGTCGCCGATCAGGGCCGCGCAGCCCTGCCGGTGGACGGCGTAGGCGAGCGCGCGGTCGTCGCCGGTGGCCAGGGCCTGGCGGCGGCACTCCTCCAGGGCCGGACGGGCGGCGGGCAGGTCGCCCTGGAGCGTCGCCATGTAGCCGGTCACCCAGAGCGCCTTGGCGCGTGCCTCGGTCGGCTCGCCGGCCAGGGCGAGGGCGCGGTCCAGCCAGTGCCGGCCCTCGCCGAGGTGGCCGCTGCCGACCCAGTAGAACCAGAGCGTGCCGGCCATCAGCAGGGCGAGCTGCTCCTCGCCGGGCTCGGAGAGGCAGAACTCCAGCGCGGCCCGGAGGTTGGTGTGGGCGAGCCCGGTGCGTTCGGCGGTCTCCGCCTGCCGGGGGCCGAACCACTCGACCTCGCCCCAGGTCGCGACCCCCAGGTACCAGTCCCGGTGGCGGCGCAGCAGCCGCTGCTCGTCGCCGGCGGCGCGCAGCCAGGTGCCGCCGTACTCGCGCAGGGTGTCGAGCAGCCGGAAGCGGACGCCGTAGGCGGTGTCCTCGCGCAGGACGACGGACTTGGCGACGAGTTCGGAGAGCAGGTCGAGGACGTCCTCGGCGTCGATGCCCTCGGCGGCGCACACGTACTCGGCGGCCTCCAGGTCGAAGCCGCCGGCGAAGACCGAGAGGCGGGCCCAGAGTAAACGTTCCTGCACCGTGCAGAGCTCGTGACTCCAGCCGATCGTCGTGCGCATCGTCTGGTGCCTGGGCAGGGCCGTTCTCGCGCCGCCGGTCAGCAGCCGGAAGCGGTCGTCCAGCCGGGCCGTGATCTGCTCGACGGACAGCGCGCGCAGCCGCCCGGCCGCCAGCTCGACGGCGAGCGGGATGCCGTCCAGCCGGCGGCACAGCAGGCCCACCGCCTCGGCGTTCGCCTCCGTCACGGTGAAGGAGGGCAGCACGGCGCGCGCCCGCTCGGCGAACAGCTGCACCGCGTCCGGCAGCGTGCCCGGCCCCGGCCGCCCGTCCGCCACCGGGCCGACCGGCAGCGGAGCCACCGTGTACAGGTGCTCGCCGCCGGCCCGCAGCGGCGCCCGGCTGGTGGCCAGCACGCGCAGGCCGGGCACCGCCCGCAGGAGGGTGTCCGCCAGCTCCGCGCAGGCCTCCACCAGGTGCTCGCAGCCGTCCAGCAGGAGCAGCGGCCGGCGGCCGGCCAGCTGCTCGGTCAGCACCTCCAGCGGCGGCCGGGCAGTGCCGTGCGGCAGCCGCAGCGCCTCCAGGACGGCGTGTCCGAGCAGGAGCGGGTCCTGCACGGGGGCGACGTCGACCAGCCAGGTGCCGTCCGGGAACGCGCCCGTCGCCCGCGCCGCCGCGCGCAGCGCCAGCCGGCTCTTGCCGACCCCGCCCGGCCCGGTGACCGTCACCAGCCGGGCGTTCGCCAGCAGCCCGGCCAGCTCGGTCAGCTCCCGCCGACGGCCGACGAAGCCGGTGACCTCGGCCGGCAGCCGACCGGGCTGCGCCGCGCGCCGGCGCGGGCCGGCCTCCCGAGGCTGTGCTGTCCAGTCGCCGGCCAAGCGCTGCTCCCCGTGCTCCGGGCCCGGACCGTACCGGCCCGGACGTGCGTCGGGCCGTACGGGCGACGACCCGCCTGGCAGAACGAGGTGACCGGCCGGTAGGTTACGCGGGCGGTTCGCACACCCGACCGGATCACGGGCCCGTCTTCGGACCCCCGTCGTCCGCCCGGAGGGCGGGCGCGGCGCGTCCCCCGGCGACGGCACGCGGGAGGGAGCCCGGATACGGGCCCCCGGGCCCGCTGCGCCACCGCCCACCCGGTCCGGAAACCGGGCGTGGGCGCGATAGGGTTCCGTTTTGGAGAACAGCAAGGCGAACAGCAAGGCGAGGGAGCGCGCAAAGGTGTCCGTGGGAGAGCTGGCCGGGTTGCTCGTCGCCGTGTTCTGGGCGGTCCTGGTCACCCTGCTCGCCGTGGTGCTGGTCCGCCTCTCGCGGGTGCTCAAGGAGGCCACCGTCCTGGTCTCCGCCGTCACCGAGCAGGCCGTGCCGCTGCTGACCGAGGCGGGCGCCGCCGTGCGCAGCGCCAACGAGCAGCTGGAGCGGGTCGACGAGATCACCGCGAACGTCCAGGACGCCGCCGCCAACGCCAACGCGCTCTCCTCCACCGTCGCGGCCACCCTGGGCGGGCCGCTGGTGAAGGTCGCGGCCTTCAGCTACGGCGTCCGAAAGGCGGTCGCCAGGCAGCAGGGCGGCAACCCGTCCGTGCCCGCCCAGCCGGGCGAGCGCGAGGAGCTGGCCCGGCTGATCCGGGCCGAGGTGCGCGCCGCGACCGCCCCGCGCGGCGGCCTGCTGTCCCGGGTCCGGCGCGCGGTGAGGGGCTGACGCCGTGGTGCGACGCATCTTCTGGATGGCGGTCGGCGCCGGCGCCACCGTCTGGGCCATGAACAAGGCCAACGAGGCCGTGCACCGGCTCACCCCGGACAGCCTCTCCGGCACCGCCGCGCGCGGCGCGCTGCACCTGGGCGACCTGGCCAAGCAGTTCGCCCAGGACGTGAAGGCCGGCATGGCCGAGCGCGAGGACCAGCTGCGCGACGACCTCGGACTCCACGGCACCGCCGTCGTCGAGCCCCGGCGCGAGCGCCGGTCCCGCCCGTCGCCCGCCACCACCCTTCCAGGGAAGCGCTCCGCGCTACCCCCCTCAAGCGAACCGCAGTACCGAGCTATCTCGGC
Source organism: Kitasatospora sp. NPDC057936 (assembly GCF_042887525.1). Lineage (NCBI taxonomy): Bacteria > Bacillati > Actinomycetota > Actinomycetes > Kitasatosporales > Streptomycetaceae > Kitasatospora > Kitasatospora sp. NPDC057936. The sequence continues at coordinate 3,390 of NZ_JBHVPD010000177.1, read as the reverse complement.
GGCGCCCGGCAGTCCGGCCGCCGCCCTGCCTCCGTCCAGCAGTGCCCGCAAGACCCCCAGAGCCATTGAAGAAACGCCCCGCCGCGCCCTGCCGCCGCGGGGTGGCACCCCGAACCGGAAGGACCACTAATGGAGTCGGCTGAGATCCGCCGCCGCTGGCTGCGCTTCTTCGAGGAGCGCGGCCACACCGTCGTTCCGTCGGCGTCCCTGGTCGCCGACGACCCCACCCTGCTGCTGGTCAACGCCGGCATGGTGCCGTTCAAGCCCTACTTCCTGGGCGAGGTCAAGCCGCAGTTCTCGCGCGCCACCAGCGTCCAGAAGTGCGTGCGCACCCTGGACATCGAGGAGGTCGGGAAGACCACCCGGCACGGCTCCTTCTTCCAGATGTGCGGCAACTTCTCCTTCGGCGACTACTTCAAGGAAGGAGCCATCAAGTTCGCGTGGGACCTGCTCACCACCCCCGTCGCGGACGGCGGCTACGGCCTGGAGAAGGAGAAGCTCTGGATCACCGTCTACAAGGACGACGACGAGGCCGAGCAGATCTGGCGTGACGTCATCGGCGTGCCCTCGGAGCGCATCCAGCGCCTGGGCATGAAGGACAACTTCTGGTCGATGGGCGTCCCCGGCCCGTGCGGCCCGTGCTCGGAGATCAACTACGACCGCGGCCCCGCGTACGGCGAGGAGGGCGGCCCGGCCGTCAACGGCGAGCGCTACCTGGAGATCTGGAACCTGGTCTTCATGCAGTACGAGCGCGGCCACGGCGACGGCAAGGACGGCTTCGAGATCCTCGGCGACCTGCCGAGCAAGAACATCGACACCGGCCTCGGCCTGGAGCGCCTCGCCGCCATCCTGCAGGACGTCGACAACCTCTTCGAGATCGACACCAGCCGGATGATCCTCGACCGCGCCGCCGAGCTCACCGGCCACACCTACGGCGCCGACCGCAAGTCGGACGTGTCGCTGCGCGTGGTCACCGACCACATCCGCACCGGCCTGATGCTGGTCGGCGACGGCGTCACCCCCGGCAACGAGGGCCGCGGCTACGTGCTGCGCCGCATCCTGCGCCGCGCCATCCGCAACATGCGCCTGCTGGGTGCCACCGGTCCGGTCGCCAAGGACCTGATCGACATCGCGATCAAGGCGATGGCCCCGCAGTACCCGGAGCTGGAGGCCGACCGCAAGCGCATCGAGACGGTCGTCGTCGGCGAGGAGTCGGCGTTCCTGCAGACCCTGAAGGCCGGCACCAGCCTGCTGGACGCCGCGGTCACCGAGACCAAGCAGGCCGGCGGCGCCGTCCTCTCCGGCGACCAGGCCTTCAAGCTGCACGACACCTACGGCTTCCCGATCGACCTGACCCTGGAGATGGCCGAGGAGCAGGGCCTCCAGGTCGACGAGGCCGGCTTCCGCCGCCTGATGCAGGAGCAGCGGGATCGCGCCAAGGCGGACGCCAAGGCCAAGAAGATGGGCCACGCCGACGTCGCCGCGTACCGCGAGGTCGCCGACAAGTCCGGCGCGAGCCTGTTCACCGGCTACACCCTCACCGAGGGCGAGGCCACCGTGGTCGGCCTGCTGGTGGACGGCGTCCCGTCGCCGGCCGCCTCCGAGGGCGACGAGGTCGAGATCATCCTCGACCGCACCCCGTTCTACGCCGAGGGCGGCGGCCAGCTCGCCGACCACGGCCGGATCCGGCTGGAGTCCGGCGCGGTCGTCGAGATCCGCGACGTGCAGCAGCCCGTCCCGGGCGTGATCGTCCACTCCGGCGGGGTGCTGTTCGGCGAGGTCGTGCTCGGCGCGTCCGCGTACGCCACGATCGACACCGACCGCCGCCGCGCGATCGCCCGCGCCCACTCGGCCACCCACCTGACCCACCAGGCGCTGCGCGACGCGCTCGGCCCGACGGCCGCCCAGGCCGGCTCCGAGAACGCCCCGGGCCGCTTCCGCTTCGACTTCGGCTCGCCGGCCGCCGTGCCGGGCAGCGTGCTGACCGACGTCGAGCAGAAGATCAACGACGTGCTGACCCGCGAGCTGGAGGTCACCGCCGAGGTCATGACGATGGACCAGGCCCGCAAGGCCGGCGCCATCGCGATGTTCGGCGAGAAGTACGGCGAGGAGGTCCGGGTCGTCACCATCGGCGACTTCTCCAAGGAGCTGTGCGGTGGCACCCACGTCGGCAACACCGCCCAGCTGGGCCTGGTGAAGCTGCTCGGCGAGTCCTCGATCGGCTCCGGCGTGCGCCGCGTCGAGGCGCTGGTCGGCGTCGACGCGTACAAGTTCCTGGCCCGCGAGCACACCGTGGTCTCCCAGCTCACCGAGCTGGTCAAGGGCCGCCCGGAGGAGCTGCCGGAGAAGATCTCGGGCATGCTCACCAAGCTCAAGGACGCCGAGAAGGAGATCGAGCGCTTCCGCGCCGAGAAGGTGCTGGCCGCCGCGGCGGGCCTGGCCGACTCGGCCGAGGACGTGCACGGCATCTCCGTGGTGGCCGCCCGGGTCGCCGACGGGGTCGGCGCGGACGAGCTGCGCAAGCTGGTCCTGGACGTGCGCGGCCGCCTCGGCTCGCGCCCGGCCGTGGTCGCCGCCTTCACCGTGGCGAACGACCGCCCGCTGACCGTGATCGCCACCAACGAGGACGCCCGCGGCCGCGGCATCAAGGCCGGCGAGCTCGTCCGCGTCGCCGCCAAGACCCTCGGCGGCGGCGGTGGCGGCAAGGACGACGTCGCCCAGGGCGGCGGGTCCAACCCGGCCGCGGTCGGCGAGGCCATCGCCGCGGTGCGCGGCCTGGTCGCGGAGCGCGCCTCCTGATGGAGTTCGAGGAGAGGCCCTTCAGGCGTGGGCGGCGGATCGCCGTCGACGTCGGTGACGCCCGGATCGGGGTCGCGTCCTGCGACCCCGACGGGGTGCTCGCCACCCCGGTGGAGACCGTCCCGGCCGGCGTGAAGTCGCAGGCCAGGATCGCCGCGATCGTCGACGAGTACGGCGCGATCGAGGTGGTCGTCGGGCTGCCGCGCTCGCTCAGCGGCAAGGAGGGCCCGGCGGCGGAGAAGGTCCGCGCGTACGCGGCGCGGCTGGCCAACCGGGTCTACCCGGTGCCGGTCCGGCTGGTCGACGAGCGGATGTCCACCGTCACCGCGACCCACGGGCTGCGGGCCTCCGGCGTCAAGGCGAAGAAGGGGCGCTCGGTGGTCGACCAGGCCGCCGCGGTGGTGATCCTCCAGTCCGCCCTTGAGTCCGAACGGGTGAGCGGACGCCCACCCGGTGAGAGCGTCGAGGCGGCGGGCTGACCGGCCTGCTCTAACGTCCCGGAAAGGGGTCCGTGCGGACGCGTCCGCACGCGTTGCGGTTGACCGTGATGCCGACCTCGTGGAGGCGGTCCTCGGCCTGCTGGCCGTCGAG
>NZ_JBHVPD010000176.1:0-9361 GCF_042887525.1 Kitasatospora sp. NPDC057936 | reverse complement strand
GAGCCGCCTTCCAGCGGGCCCTCCGGGCGCTTCGTTCTTTCGTGTTTCCAGCTTATCAGATGTTTTCCGCTCCGTTTTCCGGGGCTTCGTCATCCGACTTGCTGCCGTCTTGACCGGAGCTTTACGCCCCGTCCGACGTCCTGAACTCTAGCCGATCCCCGCTCCGAAAAGCGAATCCGACCGAAGTCAGGCCACAATCCCGATAAACACACATGCCAAATACGCACCGAGCCGCGACAGGACGCGACCCGGCCCGGACCGGGAAGTGGTGTTTCAGAGGATTGGCCGCCCCGGGACCGTCCGCGCCGATGCGTGTCCGGTGCTCCCTGCCAAGCGGCTGACTGACAGTACTCCTACTCCGCGTCGGACACAAAATGCCCAGCTCGCGGCCGGTCCGACCACGCGACCCCGGAGCGGCGGCCGCGGGGCGCCGACCGTGCCACCCGGCCCGGGTCCGGTCGTGGCCGGCTCCCTCACTTATTCGCAACACCCGACCGGTTAGCACGCCTAGGATCTGCCCGACCTACCGGATCGGCCGGAACACGAGGTCACGTTTATCGGGGGGCATCGTGGGTGTCGTCGTGGGTGGAATCGTCGCCGTACTGGCAGTGGCGCTGGTGTGGTGGGTGGTCCGGACGTACAACCGGCTGGTCCGGCTCCGGAATCAGACGCAGGCGTCCTGGGCGCAGATCGACGTCCAGTTGAAGCGCCGGCACGAGCTGATACCCAACCTGGTCGAGGGCGCCCGCGGGTACGCGGCGCACGAGCGGGCCACGCTGGAGGCGGTCGTGACCGCCCGCGGGGCCGCGACGGACGCCGGTCTCGGGGTCGCCGGCAAGGCGGCCGCGGAGGACGTGCTGACCGCCTCGCTCGGCAAGCTGACCGCCCTGGGCGAGAACTACCCGCAGCTCAAGGCCGACCGCCACTTCGCCACGCTGCAGGCCGAGTTGGCCACCGCCGAGGACAAGATCGCCTACGCGCGGCAGTTCTACAACAGCGCCGTCCAGAGCTACCACACCGCGCTGGAGAGTTTCCCGGGCAACGTCGTCTCCGGGATCGGCGGCGCGCACGGGCGCCGGGAGTACTTCGAGGCCGGGGCCGCCGCCCAGGAGGCGCCGCGGGTGACCTTCGCATGAGCATGAGCCTTGAGGACCAGTTCTACTGGTCCGCCGCCGGCCTGTTCGTGCTCTGGCTCGCCGCCTTCGGGCTCGCCCTCGTGGCCACCCGGAACGGCGCCGTGCACGCGGCCCCCGCCACGCAGGAGTTCGGCCCCGAACCGGAGCGGCCGGCCGTCGTGGCCCTGCTGACCAACCGGTGGCGCTCCGTGGACCACGCCGCCGTGGCGACCCTGCTCGACCTCGCGGCGCGCGGCCTGGTCGAGGTGCGCCAGCCCGCGGACGACCCGGCGCAGAGCACGGTGCACGTCACCGGCACGGAGGCGGACACGGGCGACCTGACGCCGTACGAGCGGCGGGTCCTCGCCCGGATCACCGAGCAGGCGGGCGCAGCCGGCGCCCCGATCGGTGCGATCGCCTTCCGCGCGCAGGAGCGCGCGAGTTCGTGGAACGGCGCGCTGCGCAAGGAGATCGTCGCCGAGGCCCGGCTGCGCGGGCTCTCCCGGTCCCGGTTCGCGCCGCTGCTGTCCGGTGCGCTGGCCGTCGCCTCCTTCGGCCCGGGGGTGCTCCTCGGGCTGGGCGGCCTCACCGGCGGCCACAACATCCGCGCCGCGATCGTGGTCGGGGTCCTCCCGTCCGTCCCGCTGATGTACCTGCTGGCCAGGGCGCTCGGCGAGCGCGCGACGCGGCTCGGCCTGGAACGGGCGGGACACTGGGCCGGCGTCCAGGCCTGGCTGCGGGCGCACGAGGACTTCGCCCCGCTGCCGCCCGCGTCCGTCGCCGTGTGGGACCGCTACCTCGCGTACGGCGCGGCGCTCGGCGTGACCACCCGGACCTCCCGGCTGCTCGGCTTCGACGCGGGCGACAAGCGGCGCGTCTGGTCCTCCTACGGGGGCGCCTGGCGCCCGGTGCGGATCCGCTACCCACGTCTTCGCCCCGGCTTCGGCGCGACTCCCGCCCAACTGCTCCGACTGGCCGGCGCCGCAGCGGTGGTGGCCGTCGGCCTGGTCCTGTTCGCGGCGCTGCGCCGGCCCGAGTGGGCCGTCACGTCCGGCCCCGACGCGAGCCACTCGCTGCGCCGCCCGGGCCTGCTGCTGACCCTCGGCTGGGTCGGCATCGGGCTGCTGGCGATGGCGGCGGCCGGCCGCTTCAGCCGGTGGACGCTCTTCCTGGCGTTCCTCGCGACGATGCCCGGCAACTACGCGAGCGGCCACGGCTGGCTGACCCACGGCATGGACGGTTCGGGCCCCCTGCCGGGCGAGACCGCCGCGATCGCCGTCTTCGGCGCGGTCACCGGCTACTACCTGGTCCTCGCCGTCCTGGAGCGCCGCGCGCCGCTCACCGTCACCGGCGAGGTGCTGCGCCTGGAGCCGCGCAAGCGCGAGAAGGCGCCGCGGTTCCTCGCGGTGGACACGGGCGACTCGGACCGCACCGTCGCCTGGGCCCTGCCGGCCGGGGCACCGGAGCTCGCGCCGGGAAGGGTGGTCCGTCTGTCGGTGTCGCCGGGCACCCGGGCGGTCAGGTCGGCGGAGCCCGCCGCCACCTGACCGCGACCCACCCGCCGGCCGTGGTCAATCCGCGCGGCCGCGCGGGAGAACGGCCCGGACGACGGCGCCGGCGGGGGCGTTGGCGGCCGTGAACGTCCCTCCGAGTTCCTCGGCGCGTTCGGCCATCGAGCGGAGGCCGACCCCGGCCGTCGAGTCGCCGCCGGCCGTGGAGCCACCGCCGGGGAAGCCGGTGCCGTTGTCGGCGACCTCGACGGTGACCCGGTCGGCCGGGGCGTGGAGCGTGAGCCGGGCGGAGGTCGCACCGGAGTGACGGACCACGTTGTTGAGGGCCTCCCCGCTGATGCGGTAGACGGCGACCTCGACGGCGGCCGGGAGCGCGGGCAGCGGGTCGGGGCGCAGGTCGAGGGTCACCTTGAGCGACCGGCTGCCGAAGGTGTCGGCGAGCTGCCGCAGCGCGCCAGCCAGGCCCTCGCCGTCGAGGCAGGCGGGGGCCAGGCCGTCGGTGATCCGGCGCAGTTCGGTGATCGCCCGGCCGATGCCCGTGGACGCCTCGGTGAGCGAGGTGGCCGCGGTGGAGCCGCCGGGCAGGCCGGAGAGGGCGGTGTCGATCCGCAGGCGCAGGCCGGAGAGGGCGGGGCCGAGACCGTCGTGGAGGTCGTGGCGGAGCCGGCGCCGCTCCTCCTCGCGGGCCAGCACGAGCCGCTCGCGGCTGGCCCGGAGGTCCTGGTAGAGGCCGAGCGAGGCGATCGCGGGCGAGGCCTGGTCGGCGAGGAGGCTCAGCACCGCGCGGTCCTGCCGGTCCAGTTCGGTCTGCCCGGGGCGCGGTGGCACCAGCAGTTCGCCGATCCCGGCGCCCTCGTAGGTGAGCGGGAAGGCTTCGTACACGGGGGGAACGGCCTCACCGGGCAGGTCGGGCGTCCCGAACCGGGCCAGTTCGCGCGGCCCGCAGCGGGTCCGGACCCGGACGGCGGCAACGGGAAGCCCGAGGGCCTCCACGACCGTGCGGCACAGCAGCGGCGGCGCGTCCGCCGGATTGACGGCATGGCTCATCCGCTCCGCCAGCTGCCGCACCAGCTGGTACGGGTGGGCCCGCTCGCCGTAGTAGTACCGGTCCACGGCGCGCTCCACACCCCGGGCGGCCGGTCGCAGCAGCACACCGATGACCCCTGCCGTGGCCAGCTGCCACCACCGGGCGCCGGTGCCGGTGCCGGGCAGGAGGCGGTGCGTCAGGTAGACGGCGAGCAGCACGACGACGAACAGCAGCGTGCAGAAGGCGTAGGCGGTCAGGTAACGCCGGGTGACCCGGTCCAGGGAGAGCCGGCGGTCGCGCCGGAAGGCGGCGAGCGGCACCAGCATCCAGGCGGCCTCACCGGCCACGATGACCGCGTACGGCAGCCACGCGGGGTAGTCGCCGAGGTAGTGCGGGACGGTGGCCAGCGCGGCCCACACCCCGTAGACGAGCGTGACCTCGAACAGGTGCGGGTGCGATCCGGGCGAGCGCCACCAGCGGACCCCGGCCACCGTCAGGGTGAACACGAGGCTGCCCGCGAACACGTCCATGCCGTGCGGGCCGAGCCAGCCGTCCAGCCAGGCGAACAGCGCGGTGCCGTGGAGCGGGTTGGGCAGGGTGTCGAACGCGGGCACCCGGGCGGTGTTGGCGAACGCGAGCACCGCGCTCCAGGCGGCCACCAGTACGGTGATCGAGCGCCAGATCCCGCCGGGCAGCCGGGCGTCGGGGAGCCAGAGCGGGAAGCCGATCACCAGGAAGGCGTTGACGATGTCGGCGGCCAGCACGAGCGCCATGACCGCACCCGTGACCGCCGGACCGGCACCGGCGAGCGCGGCGGCGAGGAGCACCACCATGCGCAGCGACTGGAGCAGCCCGCTGACCACCAGGAGCGTGCCGAGCGCCCGGCTGTTGCCGTTGACCACCAGGAACAGCCCGGCGAGGGTGAAGATCAGGCCGAGCGCGACCCAGACACCGTCGTAGAAGTAGTGTCCGCCGACGCCCTCCGTCCCCGGGTGGGTGAGTGCGAGGAGCGACCACACCGCGGCGCTCGCCAGCGTGCCCGCGGCGACCGCCAGGGCTCCCACGCCCAGGCCACCACCGCTCCCGAACCCGCTCATCCGCTCACCGCCTCCCTGGTCCTCCCCATGGTCTCCGCGCCCGTGTCCCGACCGCACGGGCCACCGGTCCCGGTTCCTACGGGACCGGTGGCAGCCGCTGCCCGGCCCCCCTACTCCCGCGGGCCGGTCGCCGCGTACAGCGTCGTGCCGAGGGCCAGCAGGGTGAGGGCCGTCGCGGTGGAGGCGGGGGTGTCGGGGGGAAACGTCATCCAGTGGAGCACCTCACCTGCGGTGCCGCGCGGGGATGGGGTCAGGAGGGTGAAGGCGAGCCAGCCGACCGGGAGGGTCCAGGCGAAGTGGGCTCCGCACAGGACCGCGCCCAGGGCGGCCAGGCCGGTCAGCCCCGCTGCGGCGCGGACGACCACCGCCGTGGGGGCCAATTGTGTTCCTGCCGCCTGGACGGCCAGCAGGGCCGCGCCGGTGAGCAGGCCGATGAGCAGGACGTGAGCCGCCCGGCGGGACGCCCAGCGGATCGCGGCCGTCCGTTCCAGGGTCACGTCCCGGCCGCCGAGTCCGACGGAGGCGGCGGCGACGTTCGTGGTCAGGACGAGGATCGCCGTCCCCACCTCCGCGTGCTCCGGACCGTCGAGGGCCCAGAGCGCCGCCGTGACGAGGGCGATCGCGGCGGCCGACACGGGCACCTGGCGCGAACGGGCGTACAGCGTCAGCCACCTCATCGGGCCGCCTCCCCGGTCAGTGCCCGGAGGTGGCCGTAGCCCGAACAGGAGACGGTCGCGGCACGCAGTTCCGCGATCCGGGAGCGCTGCTCGGCCGGCGGCAGTGCTGTCAGCCTCTGCCAGGCGTTCTCGGCCTCCGCCCAGGTCGTGAGTTCGTACGCCTCGGTGCCGCGGTCCTCCAGCGGCTGGAACCGTGCGTCGTGGAGGGCCCAACTCACGGCGATGCTCTGGACGGCGACGCCGAGGCGGCCCCCGCCCTCCCGGTCGTTGTCCCCGTGGCAGGTCGGTGCCAGGCCCTTCCCGATCAGCACGCGGGTCAGCTGCTCACCCGTCGCGTCGCGCAGCAGCCGTTCGTCGAAGTCCACCATCACCACGTCGGCGGAGAGGGCGCGTTCGGCGCCGAGCGCGTAGAGCGCGGTGTCCTCCCGCACCGAGGTCGGCGCCGTGTCGCCGAGGACGTCGTGCAGCACGCGCAGCGCCTCCTTGCCGCGCAGCGAGAGCTCGGGCAGGCGGTCGCGGTTCGCCTGCGTCACGCACACCGGCCCGTCGCAGACGAGCGCGGCGGCCGCCTTGTCGACGACGTAGGTGTCGCGGGCCTCGGCCGGGAGAACCGCCAGGGCCAGGGCCGCGCCGGTCAGGACGGGAACCACCCCGAGCAGCCGGCTCCGGCGCGTCGTGGCGGCCAGCAGGGCGAAGCCGGTGCCCAGCAGACCGAGCAGCCAGAGCGTCTGGCCGAGGTGCACGGAGCCGGACAGGGTCAGCAGCATCTGCCGCGGATCCACGGTCACCGGGGAGAACAGGGCGAGCCGGTTCGGCGCCAGGCCCGACGGCAGGGCCCCGTCGCCGCTCTGCCGCAGCAGGAGGCTCCCCAGCATCAGGAAGGTCACCACCAAGGCGGGCGGCGTGAGCACGGACGGGAGCGCCCGCGCGACGCCCATGCCGAAGACCGCCCCCGCGACGAGGGCCAGCACCGCCACGAGAGAGATCGGCAGCCAGCCGAGGGACATGTACGTCGTCCGGCCGAGGCCCACTTCGACCCCGCCCACGATGAGCAGGAGCCCGAAACCGCAGGACACCCCCAGCGACATCGCGCCCGCCGGCAGCGCCGCGCGGCGCCAGGCCGGACTCGGCGTGGTGCTCAGCAGCTCGCCCATCCGCGAGCGGGAGTCGCGCAGCCCGTACGCCGCCCCCAGGCCCACCACCAGCGGCCACCAGAACCCCAGCAGGTACCGGGTCCACATGGCCATGGTGGTCCACTGGGCCGTCCACCCCGCGTTGCCCCGCCACCAGATGCCGTCGATCAGGAAGAAGACCGCCAGGCTGCCCAGCAGCACGACGCCGCCGGCCCACGGCGCGGCCGAGCGCTTCAGCTCGGTCCGCAGCACCCGCCCGTTCACCACGTACCCCCCGGCTGCCCGGAGTTGCTCAGCAGCGCCGAGTAGCCGCGCTCCAGCGGACTGTCACCCGGGTGCTCGGGGCCACCGGCCGCGGCCAGGGCCTCGGGCGTGCCCTGGAACACGAGGCGGCCGTCGGCGAACAGCACCACGTCGGAGCAGGCCGCCGCGACGTCCTCGACCAGGTGGGTGGAGACGATCACGCAGGCCTCGCGGCCCAGTTCCTGCAACAGCTCGCGCAGCCGCAGCCGCTGCGCCGGGTCCAGGCCGACCGTCGGCTCGTCCAGCAGCAGCACCGTCGGGTCGTTGACGATGGCCTGGGCGATGCCCGCCCGCCGCACCATGCCGCCGGACAGCGTCTTCATCCGGTGGTCGGCGCGATCGGCGAGGCCGACCCGTTCCACGGCCCGCTGGACGGCCCCGGGAATGTCCGCCTTCGGCACCTCCTTCAGCCAGGCCATGTACTCGACGAACTCGCGCACCGTGAAGCGCTTGTAGTAGCCGAACTCCTGGGGCAGGTAGCCGATCCGGCGCCGCAGCGCCCGGTGGTCGCCCAGCGCGCTCACGGGGGTGCCGAGCAGCTCCAGCGAGCCGGCGGCGGGGCGGAGCACGGTGGCCAGGGCACGGATCAGGGTGGTCTTTCCGGCGCCGTTGGGCCCCAGGAGGCCGTGGGTGCCGGTGCCCAGGGCGAGGTCCAGCCCGTCGACGGCGAGCTTCCGCCGCCCGGCGCGCACGCTGAGGCCGGTGGCCCGGACCTCCCAGGCGTAGGTCTTCGGCGCGATGTCGACCGCGCTCGTCACAGGTGTCATGGATGGTCCCTTTCGGGGGCATCGATTGGGTTTCGAAGGTCTGGGGTTTCGAGGCTCTGGGTTTCGAGGCTCTGGGTTTCGACGCTCTGGGCTTCGACGCTCTGGGCTTCGAGGGTCAACGAGGGCTTCAGAGAGCCGAGTAGACGTTCCGACGGGCGACCACGGCGCCGACGCCGAGCGCGAGGAGCAGTCCCCACAGGGGCAGGACGTTCGCCTCCAGGACGACGGGAACGCGCTGGGTGAACCAGGCGGGTGCCACGACGGCGACGCCCCACACGGCGGCCAGTCCGGCGGCGGCGCGGGTCACCCCGACGACGCTGCCCAGCGCCAGGGCGGCGGAGGTGAAGGCCAGGGAAGGCAGCAGCCATTGCGCGGCCGTCATCGCCCCGGTCAGCCAGCCGTGCACCAGCAGCCCCGGCAGCACGACGCCGAGCACCGCCGCGGTGCGGCGGAGGAGCAGGGGCAGTCCGGCGCGGGCGGTCGACGCCGTCAGTTCGTGCGCCGGATCCAGGCCGCGCGACCACGACACCGCCACACCGCACAGCGGCAGCACGGGCGCGACCAGCAGCAGGAGCGAAGGGCTGCCGAGGGTGGCCGACGACGCGCCCCCGTCCAGCAGCAGAGCGGCCAGTGTGACGGCGGCGGTCATGGCCAGCCAGGGAGCCATGACGGGCGTCAGCCAGGCCGTCACCCAGCGGGGCCTGCGTCGCCGGGCGGGCGCCCGGACGGCGGCGGCCAACTGCGGTTCCAGACCGGCCCGGACGGAGTCGACGAGCGCGGCGATCCCGGGTGCCTCGCCGGGGACCGCGGCCGCCAACCGCCCGCGGCACGGCGCGCACGTCTCCAGGTGGGACTCCAGCGCCCACAACGTGTCCGCGGGCAGTTCGACGTCACCGCGCGCGTAGTCGGCGATGAGCCCCGCCGACGCGTGTTCCGGGCTCATGCCACCTCTTGTGCCAGTGCTCATGCCAGTTCCTCCCGCATCGCGATCCGGGCCCTGCGGGCACGCGTCTTGACGGTCCCTTCGGGCAGCCTGAGCAGGACGGCCGTCTCCCGGACGGACAGCCCGTCGAGCACCATGGCCTGCAGGACCTGCCGCAGTTCCGGCGCCAGCCGACGCAGCGCATCGCCGACGTCGCCGCCGACGGTCCCCGCGAGCGCCTCCTCCTCCGCCGCCGGCACCACCGCCGACTCGGCGGCGGCGACGGGCGGTTCGGCGTGGTGCGCGCGACGCCGGAAGGCGTCCACCAGCCGGCGCGCCGCGATCGTCCACAGCCACCCGACGGCCGTCCCGCCCACCGCGCTCCCGGCGAAAGCGCCGGCCGCGCGCCACACCGCCAGGTACGTCTCCTGCATGACCTCGGCGACGATCTGCTCGTCCGAACAGCGACGGCGCAACCGCACCGCCAGCCACGGCGACGTCCGGCGGTACAGCTCCTCGAACGCCCCGCGGTCACCTCTGGCCACCAGGCGGAGGAGTCGCTCCTCGTCCAGCTCGTCCAGTGCTCTCCTGCGTGATCTCACACCAGCCAGACGCCGGATGCGGCGTGCAGGTTCTTGATTCGGCGTGACCTGCGTCACAGCCGGCGGCGCTCGGGGTGTCCGGGCGTTGTGTTCGGGGCCTTCGGAGTGTTCGGGAAATGCGAAAAGCCCCTGATCCGAATGGATCAGGGGCTTTTCTTGAATGATTGTTCGGCGGCGTCCTACTCTCCCACAGGGTCCCCCCTGCAG
>NZ_JBHVPD010000175.1:0-9500 GCF_042887525.1 Kitasatospora sp. NPDC057936 | reverse complement strand
GCGTCGAACGCCGCGGCCGTCGCACCGCTGAAGCCGACCGGGGCGCCGAAACCGAAGGCGATCCGCCACGTCCGCGAGCGGGCGGGGGTGCGGACGGAGACCTTGGCGGGGGTGGGGGCGCGGCGCGGGGGGGGGGGGGGGCTCCCCCGCGCCCCCCCCCCCGCCGCGCCACCTCCCGACTCTTGGAGAGCCCCTTGAAGCTCGAATCCTTCCTGCTGGAGATCCTGGTCTGCCCGCAGTGCCGGGCCGCGCTCGCCGAGGCCGGCACCGAGGAGCAGCCCGAGCTGGTCTGCACCGGTACGGACTGCGGCCTCGCGTACCCGGTCCGCGACGGCATTCCGGTCCTCCTGGTGGACGAGGCCCGCCGCCCGGCCTGATCCTTGGGGGCGAAGCCCCGCACCGCCAGCTCAGCGCCCCGCCAGTCCAGCGCACCGCCAGCCCAGCGCCCCCAGGACCGCAGCCGACCGCAGCCGGAGGACCGCCGCATGCTCGACGACACCCTGCTCGACGACCCGGCCGCCCTCCAGCGCGCCGACCGCGACCGCGCCCTGCTCGCGCTGGCCGGCTCCGGCGCGCGGGTGCGCACCGCGCTGCGGCTCGCCGACGCGGCCGGCCTCGACCGGCTGCGGCCCGACGGCCGCCCGCGCGCCGTCCTCGTCGCCGGGCACGGCAGCGCCCTGACCGCGGGCGAGATCCTCGCCGCGCTGGCCGGCACCGGCAGCCTCGTCACCCCGCTGCCGCCCGCCGACGCCACCGCCCCCCGCGCCGACCGGGCTGGCGCCCCGCCCGTCTTCACCGCCGGGCTCGGCTGGCAGCTGCCCGGCTGGGCCGGACCGCTCGACCTGCTGGTGATCAGCTCCGCCGACGGTGACGAGCAGGGCCTGATCGGCCTCGCCGAGCAGGCCTACGCGCGCGGCTGCGCGATCGTCGTCACCGCGCCCGAGGGCAGCCCGCTCGCCGCGGCGGCGCTCCAGGTGCGGGCCCTTCCGCTCCCGTACGTGCCGTCCGCGCGGCCCGAGGACGAGCCGCCGGCCGAGCGCGCCGCCGAGCCGGACCTGCCCGCCGAGGACCCGGGTGCGCTGTGGGCCCACCTGACCCCGATGCTCGCGCTCGCCCAGAAGATCGGCGTCACCCAGCTGCCGTACGACGCGCTCCCGGCCACCGCCGACCTCCTCGACGCGTCGGCCGTCCGCTGCCGCCCAGACGCCGCCGCCTACACCAACCCGGCCAAGGGCCTGGCCGCCAGGCTGGCCGGGACCGTCCCGCTGCTGTGGGCGGAGGGGGCCGTCGCCGGGGCCGTCGTCACCCGCTTCGCCGCGCAGCTGGCCGACCGGGCCGGCCGCCCGGCGCTGCCCGGACTGCTGCCGCAGGTGCTCACCGCGCACCGGGGCATGTTCACCGGCCAGCTGGGCGCGGGCGCCGACCCGGACGACTTCTTCCGCGACCGCGTCGACGAGCCGGACCCGCTGCACCTCCAGGTCCTGCTGCTGCGGCACGTCCCGGGCACGCCCGGTGGCCCGCTGGACGAGGACGAGGGCCCGGCCGAGGTGCCGGAGGACGACGAGGGCCCGCGCGCCTTCGGCGTCTCCCGGGCGCACCGCCTCGCCGCCGCCCACGACGTCCGGCTCACCGAGTACGCCAGCGCCCGGCCCGAGCCGCTGCACGCGCTCGCCGACCTCGTCGCGCTGACCGACTTCGCCGCCGTCTACCTGGGACTCGCCGCCGCGCAGTCGTAGGGAGCAGGCGCGGGAGAGGCGCACGCTACGGTGAGCGCATGAGTGCAGAGGGTGGGACGAAAGCGCTGATCGCGGCGCTGTCGGCGAACCTGGCGATCGCGGTGGCCAAGTTCACCGCCTTCGGCTTCACCGGGTCGTCGTCGATGCTGGCCGAGGGCGTCCACTCGGTGGCCGACTCCGGCAACCAGGTGCTGCTGCTGATCGGCGGCAAGCGGGCGCGCCGGGCGGCCGACGAGGAGCACCCGTTCGGGTACGGCCGCGAGCGCTACGTCTACGGCTTCCTGGTGGCCATCGTGCTGTTCAGCGTCGGTGGCCTCTTCGCGGTCTACGAGGGCTGGCACAAGGTGCGCCACCCGGAGGCGCTGGACTCCTGGGGCTGGGCCGTCGGCGTGCTGGTGTTCGCGATCGCGATGGAGGGCTGGTCCTTCCTCACCGCGATGCGCGAGTCGGCGAAGGCCAAGGGCGGCCAGGGCTGGGTGCAGTTCATCCGCACCGCGAAGGCGCCGGAACTGCCCGTGGTGCTGCTGGAGGACACCGGCGCGCTGATCGGCCTGGTGCTCGCGCTGCTCGGCGTGTCGCTCACCGTGATCACCGGCGACGGCGTCTGGGACGGCGTCGGCACCCTGTGCATCGGCGTCCTCCTGGTGCTGATCGCCGTGGTGCTCGCTCTGGAGACCAAGTCGCTGCTGCTCGGCGAGTCCGCCGACCGCGAGTCGGTGGCCCGCATCCGCGCGGCCCTGGTCGACGGGGACGCGGTCACCGGCGTGATCCACATGCGCACGCTCCACCTCGGCCCCGAGGAACTGCTGGTCGCCGCCAAGATCGCGGTCAACGCGGAGGACAGCGCCGCCCGGGTCGCGGCCGCCATCGACGCCGCCGAGGAGCGGGTGCGCGCGGCCGTCCCGATCGCCCGGGCGATCTACCTGGAGCCGGACGTGTACAGCGCGGCCAAGGCCGCGGCCGGAGCCGACCCGGCGGCCACGCCCGGCGGGCCGGGCCCCGAAAATCCGTAACCGGGAACGGCCGGTGGGTCACCGGTGTAGATTCGTCACCAGAGCCAGAACGTCGCTGCTGATGGCGGTCGATCGGCGGTCCGCACCCGTAGGGTGTGCCCCGGTCGAGGGAGAGAGGTCCTCCGACGGTTTGTGCTGCGCACAGGGAGCCGGTCCGGTACAGCGGGCCCGGCCGCCCCGGCGTGGCCGTGCACCCTCGTACGGCACCGCCGCGCTGCGACGCACACCCAGGACCTTGGCCTTGCCCCACCCCATCAGCGAGGAGCAGACGCATGTCGACCGACATCACCGGTGACTTCAAGGTCGCCGACCTTTCCCTGGCGCCGTTCGGCCGCAAGGAGATCCAGCTCGCCGAGCACGAGATGCCCGGCCTCATGTCGATCCGCGCCGAGTACGCGGCGTCGCAGCCGCTGGCCGGCGCCCGCATCACCGGCTCGCTGCACATGACCGTGCAGACCGCGGTGCTGATCGAGACCCTGACCGCGCTGGGCGCCGAGGTCCGCTGGTGCTCGTGCAACATCTTCTCCACCCAGGACCACGCGGCCGCGGCCATCGCGGTCGGCCCGGAGGGCACCCCGGAGAACCCGCAGGGCGTCCCGGTCTTCGCCTGGAAGGGCGAGACGCTGGAGGAGTACTGGTGGTGCACCGAGCAGGCGCTGACCTGGCCGGACGGCAAGACCCCGAACATGATCCTGGACGACGGCGGTGACGCCACCCTCCTGATCCACAAGGGCGTCGAGTTCGAGAAGGCCGGTGCCGCTCCGGACCCGTCCACCGCGGACAACGACGAGTTCCGGATCATCCTGGAGCTGCTGAACCGCACCCTGAAGGACACCCCGAACAAGTGGACCGAGGTCGCCGCCACCATCAAGGGCGTGACCGAGGAGACCACCACCGGTGTGCACCGGCTGTACGAGATGCACCGTGACGGCCAGCTGCTGTTCCCGGCGATCAACGTCAACGACTCGGTGACGAAGTCGAAGTTCGACAACAAGTACGGCTGCCGCCACTCGCTCATCGACGGCATCAACCGCGCCACCGACGTCCTGATCGGCGGCAAGGTCGCCGTCGTCTGCGGCTACGGCGACGTCGGCAAGGGCTGCGCGGAGTCGCTGCGCGGCCAGGGCGCCCGTGTCATCGTCACGGAGATCGACCCGATCTGCGCGCTGCAGGCGGCGATGGACGGCTACCAGGTCGCCACGCTGGATGACGTCGTCGAGACCGCCGACATCTTCATCACGACCACGGGCAACAAGGACATCATCATGGCCTCCCACATGGCCCGGATGAAGCACCAGGCGATCGTGGGCAACATCGGCCACTTCGACAACGAGATCGACATGGCCGGTCTGGCCAAGCTCGACGGCGTCGTGAAGACCGAGGTCAAGCCGCAGGTCCACGAGTGGCGCAAGGCCGACGGCCGGACGATCATCGTGCTGTCCGAGGGCCGTCTGCTGAACCTGGGCAACGCGACCGGTCACCCGTCGTTCGTGATGTCCAACTCCTTCGCGAACCAGACGATCGCGCAGATCGAGCTGTTCACGAAGACCGAGCAGTACCCGATCGGCGTGTACGTGCTGCCGAAGCACCTGGACGAGAAGGTCGCGCGTCTGCACCTGGACGCGCTGGGCGTGAAGCTCACGACCCTGACCCAGGAGCAGGCCGACTACATCGGCGTCCCGGTCGAGGGCCCGTACAAGGCGGAGCAGTACCGCTACTGATGCGGTGACAGTCGTACGCCGGTGGCCGGCACCCCCCCGTGGGTGCCGGCCACCGGCGCGTTCGGACGTCCGTCAGCGGATGACGTCGGTCGTCCAGGTCGACGGGTCGACACCGGTGGGGTGCACCATCCGGGTCAGGCCCTCCAGGCCACCGAACTTGTCGAGCAGCGGCTTGCTGCCACCTTCGGTCGTCGCGCAGATCTGCAGACCCTGCTCCTCCCGGCAGACCGTTTCGGACTTCCCGAACTCCAGCTTGCCCGCGGGGGCCACGATGAAGGCGATGGTCATCTCGCCGACGGAGAAGGCGGCTCCCGCACTCCACGGCTGCCCGGCCGCAGGACGGCTCAGATCGGCCTGGCTCGGCCGGAGGCCCTCCGGCAGTCCCGACAGCCAGAACGGCAGCGCGGCGGGCCACTCGCCGGTCTGGACGTCGGCCGCGATCCGGAGCAGCACGTCGTCGGGCACCTCGCCGCCGCGCGGGCGGTTCGACACCAGCTGCGCCCAACGGCCGGAAGCGGTCTGCCAGCACAGGATGCGCCGACCGCTGTCGAACGTCGGATGGGTCGGATCGGTGATCCAGTACGCGGTCCGGCCGTTGACGGGGGGCGCCGGGTCCTTCTCCGGCTTCGACTGCGATGTCTCGGTCAACCGGGGCTCGGCACCGGCCGGATGGACGAGGAGGTCCAGCCGCCGCCCCGACGGGCCGCCCTGGCCGGCCTTGGTGACGACCGTCGATCCGTCCGCCAGGTACCCGACGTCGCGAGCCGGGTCCAGCCAGTCGGGGAGCCAGCCGAACCTGCCGCTGATGATCAGCGGATTGGTGGGGCTGCCGACCGGCTCGCCGGGGGTGGGGGCCGCGGATTCCCGGGGAGTGCCGGCGGGCAGCAGTTGGGTCGCGTGCAAACCCCCTCCGGGCGCCAGCAGGAGGGCGGCCGTGACCGTGGCCGCTGTCATGGCGGCCAGCGCGCCGACCGCCGCCTGGCGCCGGCGGCGCAGGCGGGCCCGTCCCCGGGAGATGGACGTCGCGACGTCGAAGGCCGCTGGTGGGGCCGGCGCGTCGGCCAGGGCCGTCAGGTGGGCGGCCAGCTCGTCGTGATCGTTGATGGTCATGGCGTCCTCTCTGCGACGGCGGGGCGGGCGACGAGCCTGGTCCTGAGGGCGTCCAGGCCGCGTGAGCTCTGGCTCTTCACGTTGCCGGGGGAGCAGCCCAGGGCCTCTGCGGCCTGGTCGACGGTCAGGTCGCAGTAGTAGCGCAGGACGACCGTGGCGCGCTGGCGCGGCGGCAGTGCCGCCAGGGCCTGGCGGAGGTCCAGCGAGGCGTCCAGGTCGATGCTGTCGGCGACGGCATCGGGCGTGGTCTCCCGGCGGACCGTGCGGCGCCACCACGAGGTGCGCTGCTCGCCGAGGAACACGTTGACCAGCACCCGCCGGGCGTAGCCGTCCAGGTTCTCCACCTGCTTGGCCCGCGACCAGTTCACGTACAGCTTGGTGATGGTCTCCTGCACCAGGTCGTCGGCCCGGTGCCAGTCCCCGCACAGCAGATAGGCGACCTTCCGCAGCCAGCCGCTCCTGGAAGCCACGTACTCCGTGAACTCCGCGTCGTGTGTCTGCTTCGCCATCCGCACCCCCCTTCGTCGTGTCGGCGGCGTCTCTCCCGCGCCGTCCGCCTCCCTAATGCGGGCACTGCTCCGGAAGGTTGCATGCCGACCGGTCGGAGGCGTCCACGTAGGCTTCGGGCATGCCCAACGGCCGGTACTCGCTCCACGACACCCATGACCACGTGCTGCTCGGCGAGGAGCGGTTCAGCTGCGCTCCCGGGCCGGCCGGCTGGCGGTACGTCTCCAAGACCTACGCCCCGGACGGCCGGGTGACCGGCACCGTCGACCTCACGCTGGACTCGCGCGCCCGGCCGCTGCGGATGGAACTGCGGGCGGGCGGGTGGCAGGTCCGCGGCGGGGCGGTGGACGGGGTGGCCTGGGTGCGTACGGACGCGGCCGACCCGGGCGGCGAGCACGCGGTGGAGGGGCACGACCGGGCCCACGGGTTCACCGGGCGCTCGCCGGCCTTCCTGGTCGCGACCGCCCGCCTGCTGCGGCTGCGGGAGGGGGCGAGCGCCCGGGTGCGGCTGGTGGCGTTCACCGAGCCGGTGCTGGCGCCGCGCACCTTCGACCAGGGCTGGTTGCTGGAGGGGACCGACACGCACGACACGGATTCCGGTCCGCTGCTCGTCGAGCGGTACCAGGTGGCGGACCTGGAGACCGGGGAGCAGCAGGTGGTGCACCTCGCCGGGGACGTGGTGCTGTCGGCGGACGGGATCGAGCTGGAGGAGCTGGAGTCGCCGCCGAACGCCTGGCCGGTGGAGTTCGGGGGGTAGGCCGCGGGTCAGGCGGGTGGGGCGAAGCCCATGTCGTTGGGCTGGGGGGTGGCGGCCGGTGCCGGCGGCGCTGGCGGTGCCGGTGGTGCGGTCAGCGGGGCGGGGCCTGCGGGGGCCGCCGCGGGCATCGACGGCTGCGGGGTCTGAGGGCCTTGGGAGGTCGGCGGGGCCTGTGGGGCTGCCGTCGGCCGGTAGCCCTCGGCGCGCGTCCACTCCCGACGCTGACGTTCGGTGAGCACGGCGCCGAGGTAGGCGGCCGGGTGCACTCCCGGCGGCACGTCGTGGGACGTCCTGGCCGCGAGGTCGGCGGCCAGCCTGGCGGACAACTGGTGCGCCACGGCCTGGTCCAACTGGCCTATCCGTCCCAGTAGTTGGCGGATCGCGAGCCACAGCGGCTCGGGGACGGCCGACAGGTCCATCGCGCGGAGCTCGTGCCCCATCGACTGCAGCAGCTGCGGGTGCACCGGTGGCAGGGCGACCGCCGTCCCGCCGCCGCCCGGGGCGCGCTCGCGGACCACCAGCGTCCCGGCGAAGATGTCGCCCAGCCGCTTGCCCTCCGAGTTCACCACCGAGCAGATCACGGCGGGCGCGCCGCTCAGCGTGATCAGCTCGAAGAAGCCGGTCAGGCCGCGCACCAGCGCGTGCCGGAACCGCACCGGACCGCCGTCGCCGCGGACCACCCGCAGACCGAGCGCGGCCTTGCCGAGTGAACGGCCGTGGCTGAACGTCTCGACCATCACCGGCACGCCGACCAGGAAGAACACCATCAGCCCGAGCAGGATGGCGGTCAGCGCGGCGCCGTCGAGGCCCGAGAGGGCGACGCTGAGGACCAGCGAGGTGATCAGCAGGCCGGCGAACTCCACGGCCAGGTCGAGCGCGACGGCCAGCGCCCGGCTCGGAAGCTTCGCCGCGCGCAGGTCGAGGACGACCGCCTCGCCGGTCACCAGGTCGCTCAAGACACCCGTCCGTTCACGCTCGTCGAGGTCGCGGAGGCGGATGGACGCCGTGGCGCGGGACATCCCGGACCGGCCCCCGCGACCCACCTGCTGCCGTCCGATCCGCAGTCGCCAACATACGGCGCCCGGCGCTCGGACGGGAAGTGAGATCCCGGGGGCCACGGCGTCGGTCCGTCCTGGCATGCTGGGCCCGCACGTGTCCGTACGTCTTCGCCCGCCCGACCTGCCCGACCGCCCCGCGTGTGTGCGGCCGCCCCGTGCGCCCCGCGCCTCGCGTCGACCATGGAGCCGCCGCATGGACCTGGACGTCTTCGTCGCCACCCACCAGGGGGAGTGGAACCGGCTGGACGCCCTCGCCCGCAAGCGCCGGCTCAGCGGGGAAGAGGCGGACGAACTGGTCACCCTGTACCAGCGGGCCACCGGCCACCTGGCCAAGGTGCAGGCCGCCGCGCCCGACCCGACACTGGTGAGCCGGCTGACCGCGCTGGTCTCCCGCGGGCGGGCCGCCGTCACCGGCACCCGCAGCAGCGGTTGGCGGGACGTGGCGCGGTACTACACGGTGAGCTTCCCGGCGGCCCTGTACCGGTCCCGCCGGTGGTGGCTGCCGATCGCGGTCGTCTCGCTGGTCGCCACCGCGGTGATCGCCTGGTGGGTCGCCAACCACCCCGAGGTCCGCAACAGCCTCGCCTCGCCCGAGATGCTGCGCCAGATGACCCGCCCCGGCGGCGAGTACGAGGCGTACTACTCGGACCGCCCCGCGAGCTCGTTCGCGGCCCAGGTCTGGACGAACAACGCCATGGTCGCCGTCAAGTGCCTGTTGTTCGGGATCGCGCTGGGCATCCCCGTGATCTTCGTGATGTGGTCGAACGTCCTCAACCTCGGCGCGGGCATCGGCCTGATGGCCTCGGCGGGCCGACTCGACGTCTTCCTCGGCCTGCTCATCCCGCACGGCCTGCTGGAGCTGACCGCCGTCTTCGTCGCCGGCGGGCTCGGCATGCGCCTCGGCTGGACGGTGATCGACCCGGGTCCGCGCACCCGGACGACGGCGCTCGCGGAACAGGGCCGTTCCATCATCGGCATGGCCATCGGCATGGCGACGGTGCTCGCGGTCTCCGGCATCCTCGAAGCCTTCGTGACCCCGTCGGGCCTGCCCACCTGGGCGCGCATTTCGATCGGCGTCGTCGCGGAGACCGCCTTCCTGCTCTATGCCCTGGTGCTCGGGAAGAAGGCCGCGGCGGACGGCGAGACCGGAGACCTGGACGCGGCCGACCGGGCGGACCTTCAGCCGGTCGCCGCGTGAGGCGGATGTGATCACCAGGCCTCTGACCTGCTACTCTTCTCGCATCCCGGCCGGACCATTGACGTGGCCCCGGTGGGCTAGTAGGTTTGAACGGTTGGGACTGACTGGACAACGGTCGGGCCCGGGCGTTAGTGTCTACGACACCGCCGAATCGAGGCGAGCGCGTTTCACGAAATGCGCGCCCTCCGACGAAGCAAATCCCGCGAACTGCGCAGTACGAAAGCTTTGATAAGCTTCGGAGCGAAGTTGCAGGAAATCCCCCCAGTGGGAATCGGATGAAAGAAACTCCGGGAAAACGGAGCGGAAAACATCTGGTAAGCTGGAAACACGAAAGAACGAAGCGCCCGGAGGGCCCGCTGGAAGGCGGCTCGAAGGAAGCGTCCGTTCCTTGAGAACTCAA
>NZ_JBHVPD010000174.1:0-9583 GCF_042887525.1 Kitasatospora sp. NPDC057936 | reverse complement strand
ACATTCCGAACCCGGAAGCTAAGCCTCACAGCGCCGATGGTACTGCAGGGGGGACCCTGTGGGAGAGTAGGACGCCGCCGAACAATCATTCAAGAGAAGCCCCCGCCGGTAACCGGTCGGGGGCTTCTCTGTTGTAAGGTCATTGTGCATTGTCATCGCACGGTACAGGAGGCCCCCGGGTGGAGGTCCAGGAGACGCGGGTCCAGACCGATCGCGTCCTCACCATCCCCAACTTGCTGAGCATGGGCCGGCTGGTGGGTGTTCCGCTCTTCCTCTGGCTCATTCTCTGGCCGAAGTTCGGCGGGCCGAACAACGACCTTTGGGCGCTGCTCATCCTGGCGCTGAGCGGGGTCAGTGATTACCTGGACGGAAAGCTCGCCCGGCGGTGGGGGCAGGTCAGCCGGGTGGGGCAGTTGCTCGATCCGCTGGCGGACCGGCTCTATGTGCTGTCCACCCTGGTCGGTTTGACGTGGCGTGGGATTCTGCCGCTGTGGGTGACGGGCATCCTGCTGGCCCGTGAGGTCTTTATCGCCGCGCTCCTGCCCATTCTCAACCGGCACGGATACGGGCCGCTCCAGGTGAGTTTCCTGGGGAAGGCCGCGACCTTCAATCTGATGTACGCGTTTCCGCTCCTCCTCCTCGGTAACGGGGACAGCTGGATCGCGCGGCCGGCCGAGGTGGTGAGCTGGGCCTTCATCTGGTGGGGGACGGCGCTGTACTGGTGGGCCGGTATTCTTTACGCCGTTCAGGCGCGGCAGATCGTGCGGGCGAGCGCGAAGGGCTCCGCGTCCACAGTCTGAGACGTGATCTGAGAGAAGTGCCACGGCGCCCCGGTGCGTCGGACGATGCCTTCCGGGTAGATGACCCTCTGGAACGGTTTGATGGGCCTGCAGGTCCAGCACCGCGAAGGAGGACGCACCCGTAATGAAAGCCGTTGTAATGGCAGGGGGCGAAGGCACCCGACTCCGCCCGATGACCTCCAGCATGCCGAAACCGCTGCTTCCGGTGGCCAATAGGCCGATCATGGAGCACGTGCTTCGGCTGCTGAAGCGGCACGGCCTCTCCGACACCGTCGTCACCGTGCAGTTCCTGGCGTCACTGGTCAAGAACTACTTCGGTGACGGTGAGGAACTGGGCATGCACCTCACCTATGCCCACGAGGAGACGCCACTCGGCACTGCGGGGAGTGTGAAGAACGCCGAGGACGCGTTGAAGGACGACTCCTTTCTGGTGATCTCCGGTGACGCGCTGACCGACTTCAACCTCTCCGAATTGATCGACTTTCACCGGAGCAAGGACGCTCTGGTCACCGTCTGTCTCACCAGGGTGCCCAATCCGCTGGAGTTCGGTATCACGATCACCGACGACGACGGACGGGTCGAGCGCTTCCTGGAGAAGCCCACCTGGGGGCAGGTCTTCTCGGACACGGTGAACACCGGTATCTACGTGATGGAGCCAGAGGTCTTCGACTACGTCGCCGCGGGGGAGTCCGTGGACTGGTCGAGCGACGTGTTCCCGCAGCTACTGAAGGAGGGCAAGCGGGTCTACGGATACGTCGCCGAGGGCTACTGGGAGGACGTGGGCACGCACGAGAGCTACGGCAAGGCCCAGGCGGACGTCCTGGAGGGCAAGGTCGATGTCGAGATCGACGGGTTCGAGATCTCGCCGGGCGTGTGGGTGGCCGAGGGTGCCGAGGTGGACCCGGAGGCGGTGCTGCGCGGGCCGCTCTACATCGGGGACTACGCCAAGGTCGAGGCCGGCGTCGAGATCCGCGAGCACACCGTGCTCGGCAGCAACGTGGTCGTGAAACGGGGCGCCTTCCTGCACCGCGCCGTCGTCCACGACAACGTCTACATCGGGCCGCAGAGCAACCTCCGCGGCTGTGTGGTCGGCAAGAACACGGACGTGATGCGGGCCGCGCGGATCGAGGACGGCTCGGTGATCGGGGACGAGTGCCTGATCGGCGAGGAGTCGATCATCGGGGCCAACGTCCGGGTCTATCCGTTCAAGACGATCGAGGCCGGCGCCGTCGTCAACACCTCGGTCATCTGGGAGTCCCGCGGGCAGGAGCACCTGTTCGGCGTGCGCGGTGTGTCGGGGATCCTCAACGTCGAGATCACCCCGGAGCTCGCCGTCCGGCTGGCCGGCGCCTACGCCACGACCCTGAAGAAGGGGGCCACCGTCACCATTGCGCGTGACCACTCGCGTGGTGCGCGTGCGCTCAAACGGGCGATGATCTCGGCGCTCCAGACGTCCGCGATCGACGTCCGCGACCTGGAGAACGTGCCCATGCCGGTCGCCCGGCAGCACACGGCGCGCGGGAGCGCGGGCGGGATCTTCCTGCGGACCACGCCCGGGGTGCCGGACTCGCTGGACATCCTCTTCTTCGACGAGCGCGGGGCCGACCTCTCCCAGGCCGGACAGCGCAAGCTGGACCGCGTCTACGCGCGCCAGGAGTTCCGGCGGGCGTTCCCCGGTGAGATCGGGGACCTGACCTTCCCGTCCAGTGTCTTCGACTCCTACGCGGGCAACCTGCTGCGGGCCGTCGACACGACGGGGGTCCGCGAGGCCGGGCTGAAGGTGGTCGTGGACACCGCGCACGGCAGTGCGGGGCTCGTCCTGCCGAGCATCCTCGGCCGGCTCGGGGTCGAGGCCCTCACCGTCTCCGGCGGGCTCGACGAGGCGCGGCCGACGGAGGACGCGGAGACGCGGCGGGCCGGGCTGGCCAGGCTCGGCGAGCTGGTGGCGTCGTCCCGGGCGGCGTTCGGGGTCCGCTTCGACCCGGTCGGCGAGCGCGTCGCGTTCGTCGACGAACTGGGGCGCGTGATCGACGACGACCGGGCGCTGCTGGTGCTGCTGGACCTGGTCGCCGCCGAGCGGCGCAGCGGGCAGGTGGCGCTGCCCGTGACGACGACCCGGATCGCGGAGCAGGTGGCCGCGTACCACGGCACCCAGGTCATCTGGACCACGACGACGCCGGACGACCTCGCGAAGGCGGCGTCGGCCGAGGGCACGGTGTTCGGCGGGGACGGGCGCGGCGGGTTCGTCGTGCCGGAGTTCAGCGGCGTGCTGGACGGTGCCGCGGCGTTCGTCCGGCTGGTCGGGCTGGTGGCGCGCACGCAGCTCACCCTGAGCCAGATCGACGCGCGGATCCCGCAGGCGCACATCCGGCGGCGGGACATCGCGACCCCGTGGGCGGCCAAGGGCATGGTGATGCGCTCGGTCGTCGAGGCCGCGGGCAGCCGGCGGCTGGACACGACGGATGGCGTGCGCGTGGTCGAGGCGGACGGGCGCTGGACGCTGGTGCTGCCGGACCCCGCGGAGGCCGTCACCCACCTGTGGGCGGAGGGCCCGAACGACGAGGCCACCGAGGCGCTGCTCGACGAGTGGGCGGCGGTGGTCGACGGCGCCGGGCGTTAGGCGATGCCACAGCGGGGGCGTGTGGATGGTTCGCACGCCCCCGCTGTCCGTTTCGCGACGTTTGGGGTGGTCCGCTCTTCTATCTCGTGTGCGCAGGTCAGGGGCTGTGCACGAGGGCCTTCGCCGACATGGGACGATGGTCCGCATGCCAGCGACGCCGAGTGCCAGCAACGGGCGGTACAACCGTCCGGACGCCTCGATGTCCCTGCTGACCAGCGTGATGGACCACAGCCTCGACGAGGGCTACGCGGAAGCGGCCGCGGCGCGGGGCGGTGACCGCGACAGCCGGATACCCGTGACGCTCCGGGGGCTGGTCACGCTGGGCGCGGGGCTGGCGCTGGTGGGGACGGTGCTGACGATCGGCGCGGTGAACGCGCACGAGGCGGAGCCGACGCTCGCCAAGGAGCGGGACGCGCTGATCCACCGGGTCAACGACAGCAACACCGCCGCCGACCACCTCCAGCAGCAGGTCCAGGACCTCCGGCAGAAGGTGGACAGCGCGCAGCGCCAGGCGCTCCCCGCGGGCGACGACGGCGCGGACTCGCTGACCGGCCTCGTCGGGCTGGGCGAGGTCACCGGGCCGGGCATGAAGCTCGTGCTGGAGGACGCCGCCGGGACGGGCAGCGGGGGCAATGTGGACCCGCGGGCCGGGCAGGGCTTCTCCAACAGCGGCAGGCTGCGGGACCGCGACCTCCAGCTCGTCGTGAACGGGCTCTGGGGGAACGGCGCGGAGGCCGTCTCGATCAACGGGCAGCGGCTGACGGCGCTGTCGGCGATCCGGGCCGCGGGCGAGGCCGTGCTGGTGGACAACCGGCCGCTGGTGCCGCCGTACACCGTTCAGGCGATCGGGGACGGGCCGAAGCTCCTCGGCGCCTTCGAGAAGGACATGGCCGGGGAGTACCTGCGGCTGCTCCAGGAGAAGTACGGGATCAAGTCGACGCTCTCGACGCAGAAGAGCATGACGCTGCCGGCGGCGGTGGGCGTGACGCTGCGGACGGCGCAGCCGGTGACCCCCGAACCCTCGCCGACGGCGACGCCGTCGGCCGCGCCGAGCCCGAGCCCGACTCCGTCGGCCACGGGCGGAACCTCCGAGAGCCCGAGCGCGTCCGTTTCACCGTCCGCCGCCGGTGCGAATCCGAGCTCGAAACGGCGCCCGACGGGCGGGACCACGAAGACCACGACAGCGACAGGAGCAGCTAGACCGTGATTGCCGTACTGGGTCTCGTGATCGGGGTGGTCGTCGGGCTCTTCGTCCAGCCCGAGGTGCCGGACGCCGTCGTGCCGTACCTGCCGATCGCGGTGGTGGCGGCGCTCGACGCGGTGTTCGGCGGTGTGCGGGCGATGCTGGACGGGATCTTCGACGACAAGGTGTTCATCGTGTCGTTCCTGTCGAACGTGGTCGTCGCGGCGCTGATCGTCTTCCTCGGCGACCAGCTGGGCGTCGGCTCGCAGCTGTCCACGGGTGTGGTCGTCGTCCTCGGCATCCGCATCTTCTCCAACGCGGCGGCGATCCGGCGTCATGTCTTCCGTGCCTGAGCCGGGCCGCGGCCCGGCGGCGGAAGAGAACGAGGAGCGCGTCGCTGGTGTCGCGGCGGCCGCCGAGGAGAAGGCGGCCGACATGAAGCCGGCCGAGAAGAAGCAGGCCGAGGAGAAGGCCGTCGCGCAGGAGCCGGTCGCGCAGGAGGCCGGGGCGGCCGTCGCCGAGCCGTCCGAGGTCGAGCGTGAGGTGGCGCCCGTCGAGGAGGCGCCCGTCGAGGAGGCACCTGTCGAGGAGGCGCCTGTCGAGGAGGCGTCGGAGCCCGAGGCGAAGCAGGAACCGGAGCGGGCTCCCGAGCCCGTCGCGGAAGCGGCCGCGAAGGCTTCGGTCGAGTCCGCGGCCGAGCTGGAGCCGGAGCCGGAGCCGGAGTCCGAGTCGGAGCCGGCCGGGTCCGTTGCCGAGGCGACCGACCGGAGCGCCGGGCGGCGACGCCTGAAGGCCGCGATGTGGCCGCCGCGGCTGTCCCGCGGGCAGCTCGTGGTGGCGCTGCTGCTCTTCTCGCTCGGCCTGGCGCTGGCGATCCAGGTGCGCTCGACGAACGACCACCACAACCAGCTGCGCGGCGCCCGTCAGGAGGACCTGGTTCGGATCCTCGACGAACTGGACAGCCGTCAGCAGCGTCTCCAGCAGGAGAAGGCGGAGCTTGAACAGTCCTTGGGCAAGTTGGAGAACAGCTCCAACCAGGCCAAGGAGGCCCAGGAGCAGACCAGGAAGAAGGAGACGGAGCTCGGCGTGCTCGCCGGCACCGTCAAAGCCACAGGTCCGGGCATCGTACTCACTGTCGATGATCCCCAAGGGCAGGTGAAGGCAGATATGCTGCTGGACACCCTGCAGGAACTCCGGGCGGCGGGGGCGGAGGCGATTCAGATCAACGATGTTCGCGTGGTGGTCAACACCAACTTCACGGACGTGACGGGCGGCGGTGTGCAGATCGACGGCAAGAAGGTCTCGCAGCCGTACCGCTTCACGGTCGTGGGGAACCCGCAGGACCTGACGCCCGCGCTGAACATCCCGGGAGGTGTCGTCCGCACGCTGGAGAGCCACCAGGCACGGGCGACGATCACCACTCCGCAGAAGGTCGTCGTCGACGCGATTGTCGACTTGAGGACGCCGCAGTACGCCAAGCCGGCTTCGAAGTGACGGGGCGCCTGGCGAACGGCCCGTCACGTGCGGGCGGCACCCGGTGCGGGGCGCCGTCGTGGCGTGGGCGAGACTGGTTCATACCAGCACGCAACGGAGCAAGAACCGCCGCACCAACCGTCGGAGTACCACTCCAGCCGGCTCGATCCGCGACCGGGCCCGCAGCCTGTCCGAGGTTCTCACCCTGCCCCGCGGGCGGGTCTGTCACACGCAAGGGGATTCGCCCGTGAGTTTCTTCTCTAAGTTGTTCGGTCGTAACAAGGGCCGCGACGCGGCCGTCGAGGCGCCGACCGCGCGTCACCGCCGGTCCGACGACGAGCCGGCCGTGCCCGGCATGCGTCCCGCTCCCGAGGCGGCGGAGTACGCGGAGCGGCAGCTGTACCGCGACGGCGGCGCCCAGTACGCGGGGAATCCGGCGGGCTACGGCGCGTCGGTTGACCCCTCCGGCGACCCGCGCATAGGTTTCGCGTCAGGACCCTCAACCTCTGGTGGAGGGTTTGCCCCGGACCCGTACGCCGGGCACAACCCGTCGGGTGTGCCGCGCCAGGAGGCTGTGAACATGGCTGGCCCCACTCCGTGCCCGCGGTGCGGCAACCAGAACCCGGCCGCGGCCCGGTTCTGTTCCAACTGCGGCACGGCGCTGCGCGGTGGCGCGCTGCCCGAGGGGCCGGCGGAGACCACGTCGACCATCTCGATCTCCGGCCTGGAGTCCTACGACCCGAACACCACGACCGGCACCGGCACCACGCCGGCCCTGTCGGCCGAGGTGCTGGCGGCGATCGACGCGCTGCCGCCGGGCTCGGCGCTGCTGATCGTGCAGCGCGGCCCGAACTCGGGCAGCCGGTTCCTGCTGGACTCCGACGTCACCACCGCGGGCCGCCATCCGCAGGGCGACATCTTCCTGGACGACGTGACGGTCTCGCGGCGGCACGTGGAGTTCCGCCGCACGCCGGCCGGCTTCAGCGTCGCGGACGTGGGCAGCCTCAACGGCACCTACGTCAACCGGGAGCGGATCGACGAGGTGCCGCTGAACAACGGCGACGAGGTGCAGATCGGGAAGTACCGGCTGGTCTTCTTCGCCGGTCACAACCGGGGGTACTGAACCCAACGTCGGCAGGAGCCCGAGTGAGTACGAATACCTCCGATTCATCTCTCGGGGCGGTCACGCCCGCGCCCTCCGGTCCGCAGACGGACCGGGACGGGCGCGGGGTGGTCGCGGGCCCCAGGCAGCCGCTCCGGCCGGAGCGTGCGGGCGCGCGGCGCCGCGGCGACGAGCTGCTGAGCATCGGCGCGGTGCTGGCCCACCTGCGCGACGAGTTCCCCGAGGTCACCATCTCCAAGATCAGGTTCCTGGAGGCGGAGGGCCTGGTCGAGCCGCAGCGCACGCCCTCGGGGTACCGCAAGTTCAGCCCGGCCGACGTCGAGCGGCTGGCCTACGTGCTGCGGATGCAGCGCGACCACTACCTGCCGCTGCGAGTGATCCGCGAGCACCTGGACGCGATGGAGCGGGGGGCGCCGCCCGCGCTGCCGCCCGCCGACGCCCGGCCCGGGCCGATGGAGGAGGCGGACCGGGAACTGGTCGCCGCCGCCGAGGCCTCGTCCGGGGTCCGGCTGGGGAGGGCCGAACTGCTGGCCGCCGCCGGGGCGGGCGACGGCGACCTGGTCGAGTGGGAGTCCTACGGGCTGGTCGCCTCCGGGCCGGACGGCGGCTACGACGGCGACGCGCTGCAGGTGGCCCGGCTGGTCGCGGAGCTCGGCCGGTACGGGCTCGAACCGCGGCACCTGCGGGCCATGAAGGCCGCCGCCGACCGGGAGGTCGCCCTCGTCGAGCAGGTGGTGGCGCCGCTGCGCCGGCACCGCAACCCGCAGACCAGGGCCCATGCGGAGGCCACCGCGCGGGAGCTCGCGACGCTGGCGGTGCGGCTGCACGCGGCGATGGTCCAGGCCGGTCTGCGGACCCGCCCGTGACGGCCCCACCCCGCTGACCAGCGGCGTCGGGTCTGCGCTTTCATATCCGGGGCCAGAGCCATAGGGTTGCCTGTGTGAATGAGCTCGACGTCGTGGGTGTCCGGGTGGAGATGCCTTCCAACCAGCCGATCGTGCTGCTGCGGGAGGTCGGGGGCGACCGGTACCTGCCGATCTGGATCGGCCCCGGCGAGGCGACCGCGATCGCCTTCGCGCAGCAGGGGATGACCCCGGTGCGCCCGTTGACGCACGACCTCTTCAAGGACGTCCTGGAGGCGCTCGGCCAGCAGCTCACCGAGGTCCGGATCACCGATCTGCGCGAGGGCGTCTTCTACGCGGAGCTGGTCTTCGCCGGCGGGGTCGAGGTGAGCGCCCGGCCGTCCGACGCGATAGCGCTCGCGCTGCGGACCGGCACGCCGATCTTCGGGAGCGAGGAGGTGCTCGCGGAGGCGGGCATCGCGATCCCGGACGAGCAGGAGGACGAGGTCGAGAAGTTCCGCGAGTTCCTCGATCAGGTGTCGCCCGAGGACTTCGGGGGCAGTGGTCCGCAGTAGCGCGGACCGGCCGGCGTACGGGCCGTGCTGTCGTTTTGCCAAAAACCGTCCACCTACCCACACTAGGGGCACGAAAAACCACTCTCCTGAGTGACGCGGTTTGTCCGGCTCGGCGTGGCGATCGTTGACGGGTCATAGGGGACTGCCTACCGTCAGGAGTGGCTGCCCGGGTGACCGACGCCCGCAGTCTGGGTTGCCCGCAACACGAGTGGACGGAGGTAGGCATGAGCAGCACCGGCGATGACGCGGCCGTGGGAGGCCTGTGCGCCGTGCACGTGCCGCGCACCGCTCGCACCGTGACGGACCTGCCCAGGGTGGGCCGGTTCCCGGCCGTGCAGCCCGGCCAGCCGGCCATCGAGCGGCTGGCGCCGACCTCCGAACTCATCGGCTACCGCGGCCCGACGGCCTGCGCGGCGGCCGGCATCACCTACCGCCAGCTGGACTACTGGGCCCGGACGGGGCTGCTGGAGCCCAGCGTCCGTTCGGCGTACCCGGCGACGAGTCAGCGGCTCTACAGCTTCCGCGACGTCCTGCTCCTCAAGATCGTCAAGCGGCTGCTCGACGCGGGCGTCTCGCTGCAGAACATCCGGGTGGCCGTCGCCCATCTGCAGGCCGCCGAGCAGGGCGACCTGGCCGGGCTGACGCTCATGTGCGACGGCGCGACGGTCTACGAGTGCACCACGCCCCAGCAGGTCGTCGACCTGCTGAAGGGCGGTCAGGGCGTGTTCGGCATCGCGGTGGGGGCGGTCTGGCAGGAGCTGGAGCTGACCGTCGGGCGGCTGCACGCCGAGCGGACGGACACCGGCGAGACGCTGCTGGGGCATGACCCCGGGGACGAGCTCGCCCAGCGCCGCAACCGGGCGGTCTGACGGCCCGGTAGGAGCACGGAACGACGAGGCCGCGGGGCCGGGCCGGGGACCGGCCGGGGCCCCGGCCCCGGGGGGGTGGCGGGTGGGACGAACGTTGG
>NZ_JBHVPD010000173.1:0-9948 GCF_042887525.1 Kitasatospora sp. NPDC057936 | reverse complement strand
CTGAACGCCTTCGAGATCACCTTCGACGGCCGGCTCTCCATCGGCCGCCGGTAATACAAATCAACCTGAGTTACACCGTTGGCTGGACACACCCCGCCGCGCGCGCACGACCAGGACGTCGTGGGAGTCGAGGAGGTCGGAGAACCCGCGGTTCTCGATGATGTCCCAGAGGGCGTCCAGGCTGCGGCCCTGCCAG
This sequence comes from Kitasatospora sp. NPDC057936, assembly GCF_042887525.1. Classification (NCBI taxonomy): domain Bacteria; kingdom Bacillati; phylum Actinomycetota; class Actinomycetes; order Kitasatosporales; family Streptomycetaceae; genus Kitasatospora; species Kitasatospora sp. NPDC057936. The sequence goes on along the minus strand of NZ_JBHVPD010000173.1, from coordinate 9,752 downwards.
TGGTGCAGGGCCTCGTGGTTGACGGCGACGAGGGCCGTGCGGAAGTCCATCAGTGAGTCGACGTCGTGGTCCCGGACGTCGACCAGCAGCTCGCTCTTCTCCATGGCGTCAGCGTAGGGGGCGCCGTGGGATGAGACGGTCGGGTAAATGATTGGTATGGCAATAGCAAAAACCGATCTATGCTGTCGTCGTTCACAAACTCTTCGCACGAATCAGGTTTCGCTGGATGAAGCTGCCCAAGGTGTCCGCCGTGATCGCGGCTGCCGTGCTGGCCCCCGCCGTTCTCTTCCCGTCCTCGGCCGCGGCCGCCGACAGCCCGCAGCCGGCCGGCGTCTCCGGGCCCGACACCGCCTCCGACAAGCCCGACATGACCGAGCAGGAGAAGCACGACCGCGCCGAGGTCCAGCGCATCCTCGCAGACAAGGAATCCGGCGTCGGCGTGCGCGAGGCCGCCGAGAAGGCCCTCAAGGGCGGCGCCGCCGAGCTGCGCCGCTTCCTGGAGGTCGAGCTCGCAGAGCAGCGGGCCATCGACAACCAGGTGAGGGTCGCCCAGCTCATCAACAATGCCGGGCCCGTACTCAAGCAGGCCGCCAAGAACGTGCTCCGCAACGGCACCCCCGAGGACGTCGTCAGGTTCCTCAAGGAAGGCCAGTTCACGGCCCGCGCCGAGGACGAGGACCGGGCCAAGGTGCAGGCCATCCTCGACGACAAGGAGACCGGCGCCGGCGTGCGCGAGGCCGGCGAGAAGGCCCTCAAGGGCGACGCCGCCGCCGTGCGGCACTTCCTGGACGTCGAGCTCCCCGGGGCTCGGGTGGCGGACAACCGGGTGAAGGTCGCCCAGATCCTCTCCGTCGCCACCGGCCGGGCCGTCAGGGACGCCGCCAAGGCTGTGCTCCGCAACGGCACCGACGCGGACGTCGTCAAGTTCCTCAAGGAGGGCCAGTTCACGGCCCGCGCCGAGGACGACCGCGTCGAGACGCTGCGCATCATCGCTGACAAGAACAACGGCCGGCACGTGCAGGAGGGAGCGCAGAAGGCGCTCAACGGCACGGCCGCCGACGTGCGGCGCTTCCTTGAGGTCGAGCTGCCGCAGCTGCGCGCGAGCGACAACCGGATCAAGGTCTCGCAGATCGTCGAGACCGGCGGGCCGGCCGTGAAGAAGGCCGCGCTCCAGGCGCTCGACGGCAGCAACGACGACATCGCGAACTTCCTCAAGGAGGGCTGGGCCAAGGCCCGCGCCCAGGACGAGGCCGACGCCGCCGGCAAGCCCGCCCAGGACCGGACCCCGGACCAGAAGCCGGTCGCGCAGCCGGAGTCCGGTCAGGGCCAGGGCGTCCAGCCCGCCGCCGTGACCGCGGCCACCGGCGCCGCCGCGAGCGCCGCCGGTGCCACCGCCGGGGCCGCCTCCGCCAGCCCCGGCCAGCTCGCTGCCACCGGTGCGGACGGCTTCGGCTGGGAGGCCGGCGGCGCCGCCGCGGCCGTCGCCGCAGGTGCTGCGCTCGTCGCCGTCTCGCGCCGCCGCCGCTCCACCGAGAGCTGACGCACCCCGCACCCCCGCACACCCGCGCCCCCGGCCGCCGCACCCCGGCGCCGGGGGCGAGGCGTTCCCGGACGGCGTCGAGTCAGATAAAAACTTGGTATTGAAAACCTTTGAGTTGATCTAAGCTGTGGCCGTTCACAAACTCTCCGCACGAATCAGGTTTCGCTGGATGAAGCTGCCCAAGGTCTCCGCCGTGATCGCGGCTGCCGTGCTGGCCCCCGCCGTTCTCTTCCCGTCCTCGGCCTCGGCCGCCGACAGCCCGCAGCCGGCCGGCGTCTCCGGACCCGACACCGCCTCCGACAAGCCGGACGACGCCGGGCACCAGGACGCGGGCGACCAGGAGAAGCGCGACCGCGCCGAGGTCCAGCGCATCCTCGCGGACAAGGAGTCCGGCCGGGGCGTGCGCGACGCGGCGGGGAAGGCCCTCAAGGGCGGCGCGGCCGAGCTGCGCCACTTCCTGGAGGTCGAGCTTCCCAAGCAGCGCGCGGACGACGACCGGGTGATGCTCGGCCGGATCATGGACACGGGCGGGCCGGCCGTGAAGGCGGCGGCCGGCAAGGCGCTGGACGGTACCTACGCGGACGTCGTCAGGTTCCTCAAGGAGGGCCAGTTCACGGCCCGCGCCGAGGACGAGGACCGGGCCAAGGTGCAGGCCATCCTCGCCGACAAGGAGTGCGGCCGCGGCGTGCGCGAGGCCGGCGAGAAGGCCCTCAAGGGCGACGCCGCCGCCGTGCGTCACTTCCTGGAGGTCGAACTCCCCAGGCAGCGTGCGGACGACAACCGGGTGAAGGTCGCCCAGATCCTGTCGGCCGCCACCGGCCGCGGGGTCAAGGAGGCGGCGATCCAGGCGATGAACGGGACCGACGCCGACATCGTCACGTTCCTCACCAAGGGCTGGGCCACGGCCCAGGCCGAGGACGACCGCGTCGCGGTGCTGCGCCTCATGGCCGACAAGGACTGCGGCCGCGGTGTGCGCGAGGCCGGCAGCAAGGCGCTCGACGGCACGGCCGCCGACGTGCGGCGCTTCCTGGAGACCGGGTACGCCGAGGCCCGTCAGGACGACGACCGGGTCAAGCTCTCGCAGATCATGGACGTGGGCGGGCCGGCCGTGAAGGCGGCGGCCGGCAAGGCGCTGAGCGGCACCTACGCGGATGTCGTCAAGTTCCTGAAGGAGGGCCAGTTCACGGCCCGCGCGCAGGACGAGGCCGATGCCGCCCGCAAGCCGGCCCAGGACCGCACCCCGGACGCGAAGCCGGCCGCGCAGCCGGAGTCCGGCCAGGGCCAGGGTGTCCAGCCCGCCGCGGTGACCACGACCACCGGCACCACCGGCACCGCAGGCACCACCGGCACCACCGGTACGGCCGGTACGGCCACGGGCACCACCACCGCCGGGACCGCCGCCACGGCCACCTCCGCCCGCCCGGGCCAGCTGGCCGCCACGGGTACGGACGGTCTCGGCTGGGAGGCCGGCGGCGCTGCCGCGGCCGTTGCCGCGGGTGCGGCGCTGGTCGCGGTCTCGCGCCGCCGCCGCTCCGCCGGGAGCTGACACCGCCGGGAGCTGACACCGCCGGCAACACCAGGGCGGCGCGCCCCCGTTGGGGACGCGCCGCCCTTCGCCGTTGCGGTGCGCGGGTCAGTACTGGCTGCTGACCGTCACGCCGCTGAAGTCGGTGTTGGCGTAGAGGCTGATGTAGCGGTAGCCGGCCGTCGGGTTGGTGACGGTGAGGCTCTGGGCGGTGCCGGGGCCGGTGGAGGAGGCGGTGAAGGCGCTCGGGGAGGCCCAGGTGTCGGCGTTGTAGTAGAGCGAGGCGTTGCCGGTGCCGCCGGAGGTGGAGACCTTCAGCGTGCTGGTGCCGGCCGGCAGGTAGACGTAGAAGTAGTCGAGGCTGCCGGCGGTGCGGGCCTGGCCGGGCCGCGAGCAGTTCTGGCCGAGCGCGTCGGTGCGCGGGTCGGTGCAGGTCGGCAGGGTGGTGCCGGCGCCGGTGGTGACGGTGACGGAGGACGGGGTGCTGGCGCTCTTGCCGGCACTGTCGGTGACGGTCAGGGCGACCGTGTAGGTGCCGGGGTTGGCGTAGGTGTGCACCGGGTTCTGCTGGTCGGAGGTGGTGCCGTCGCCGAAGGTCCAGTGCCAGGAGGCCAGCTTCGCCTGGGAGTTGGTCTCCACGGACTTGTCGTTCAGGGTGACGGTGGCGCCGTTGACGGACTGGCCGAACAGGGCGGTGGGGCCGTCGGCGTAGCAGGCGCCGGCGGCGCAGGCGTTCAGCCAGGCGTCGAAGTCGGCGTCGTAGGAGGTGCCGAGGCCGTTGTAGACCGCGTAGCCACCCTGGTAGTCACCGGTGCGGAAGTGGCCGAGCATGTTGTACACGTCGGAGGGGTGCTTCTCCAGCATGTAGCGCACCGCCAGGTAGCCCCACGGGTAGGTGCGCACCGAGTCCGAGTTGTCGTAGGTGTTCTGGAAGACGGTGCTCAGCTTGTAGCGGTGCGCGGCGGCCTCGGTCATCGCCTGGGTGTCGGTGGTGCCGCGGTAGCTGTAGGACTCGTACTCGGCGACGCCCTCGATCCACCAGATGTCCGGGACGGAGATCTCGGTGCCGAAGTTGCCCTTCATGTCGTAGATGTTGTCGAGGTAGTGCGTGTACTCGTGGTTGAGGTTCCACACGTTGGCGGGGAAGCCGTCGTTCCACGACTTCTGGTACATGACCGACACCGGCTGGTTGTTGGGGTCGGTGACGTCCATGACGGTCTGGCCGCCGTTGTTGGTGGAGTTGTTGTAGATGGCCCAGGAGTAGGTGAGGTAGTCGGCCTGGTTCTTGAAGACGGCGAGGGTGATGGTCTTGCCGTACTGGTTCGGGACGGGGCCGTTGTCCTTGACCATGGTGTGGAAGAAGCCGTCCTCGCCGCGCAGGCTGGCGCAGACGGTGGCCAGGTCCTCGGCGGACAGGGCCTCGCCGCGGATGGTGCGGTTGTCGCACACCAGCGTATTGGGCAGGACGGCGGCGGTGAGCTTGCCGGGCAGGTCGCAGGTGCCGTAGGAGGAGCACTGCGCGCCGTCGTACTGGTTGGCGTTGTACGCGGTGTACACGTACAGCGGGCCGGTGCTGCCGGTGACCGGGGTGGTGTCGAGGACCTGCTTGACCAGGGGCCGGGTGAAAGCGGCGACGGAGCCGCCGTCGCCGGCGGTGCGGGCGAGGTCGTTGCCGGCGTTGACGTCGAGGAACTGGTTGGCGGTGCCGAGCAGGTCCTTGTGGTTCTGCGCGAAGTTCGCGAGGGCCGTGATCACGCTCGGGTCGGCGGCGACCGCGTTGACGTAGTCGGGGTTCCAGTTGGCCCGCCACAGCGGCGCGAACAGGACGGCGTTGACGGCCTTCACCATCTTCGGGAAGGCGTTGTAGCCGTTGTCGTAGCCGTTCAGGACCTGCTTGTAGACGTTCAGGTAGCGGGCCTGGATGTTGGCGCTGTCGGTGAGGACCAGCACGTCGTAGAGCACGAGGCCGTTGGCGTCGGTGACGTCGTGCCAGCGCGCGCCGGCGAAGAACGCGTCGAGGCCGGCCTTGACGGCGGCGGTGAGCGAGGCGTCGTAGGGGCCGACGGCGGAGGCGTTGTTGGACTGGACGTAGAAGCCGGCCCGCAGGAACAGCACGAGCTGCAGGATGCCGGTGGAGTTGTCGCCGGTGTAGTGCGCGGCCTGGGCCTGGAAGGCGGCGGCGACGGTGAGCATCTGGGACTGCTTGAAGACGTTCCCGGCGTCGGTCCCGGTGACGTTGAACAGCGTGTTGACGCAGTCCGTGGTCGAGCCCTGGACGAAGGAGACCAGGTCGGCGCCACTGCGGGAGCCGAAGTCGGCCGGCGTGCAACCAGCCGCGTCCGCACCGGACTTGGCGGCGGCGAACGCGTGCTTCACGGGGGCGGGAGCCGGCTGCTTGGCACCCGCGGACGGGCCGCTCTGCACGGCCGTCCCGGCCGGCTGCAGGGCCTGCCCGAGCCGGTCGGCCGCCAGCGGGGCGGCCGTGCGTCCTATCGCCTCGGACGCCGGGGAGGCTATCTCGGCCCCGAACGGCGCGGGCACGGCCGGCGCGGCGGCCTTCACGGGAGCCGCCGCGGGCGAGGCGAGGGCGGGGGTCGGCAGCATGAACGCGGAGCCGGCGAGGGCACCGGCCACCAGAAGGGGAAGGGATTGGCGCAGACGCACTGCGGTGTCCTTGTCCTGAGTGGGGGAGATGAGTAACGGAGCGTCAGCCACGAGGCGTGAGGGAGGGGGACCTTGACGACAACCTGTCACCGGATTCAGGGTCAGAACAATGTCACAGGTTATATGCCACCGCAAGGGTGTGACATGGCACTGTCTTGAGGGATGATCCTCGGGGGCGAGCGCCTTGGCGGGTTCGTGAGGCTTGGCAGGTTCGTGAGGCTTGGCAGTGTGGCGGACTCCGGGCCGCCGAGAGTCCTGGTGGCCCGCCAGGTGCAGAACCCGGCCGCTGGCGTTGCCGCCGTCAGACGGCCAGAGGCTCCAGCGGAAGTGAATCCGCTGGAGCCTCCGGGATGTGCGTGGTGGATCTATCGCATGGCTGTCTCTGCGTGCAGCGCCTCGGTGGGCTCGTCATCGCAGAGAAGGAGGACCTTGAACGGCACTCCCTTGCCGTCGGGCTTCCCGAGCGGGTCCGCCCACTCTCGCGCAGCACGCGAAAGAATCGAGAGCAGAATTTCACGCTCCTCGGTATTCCCGGCGAGCATGCTTTCGGTGTGGTCGACGATGATCAGGTAATGATCGGCCGGATGCCACGACAGGTCTCGCAGGCAGTCGGACAGTGCATCCCAATTCCAGCCGAAGTACGCCGGAAACGTCAGGGCGTAGGAAAACTGTTCGAAGGCGTCATGTGCCTCGACCAGCTTCCGGCCGTCCAGGCGGGCTGCGACGATCGAGCCCGACGGTGGCATCAATGCGGCGATCGAGAACTGCGAGTCGGCGCGAGCCGTCAGCAGTGAAGGTCCCTCCAGGGTCCACAGCTCAAGGTCTTTCACGATCCAGGCACCGCCACGATCCAGGTCTGATAGTGGGTCGCAGTATAGTAGATCGACCCGTCCGACCCGGTCACGATCCTCTCGCCGCCAGGCTTTGGATTAGCCCCCGCCTGAACCGTTCCCCACTCTCGGTATGTGATCGCTTTTCCGGTGCTGTCGTACTGCGGAAGCTGGTGGCCGCCATTCTTTCCTGAGTTTTCAAAACGGGCGGGAGTGGACGGTCCGGCAAACTGATTGCCGGCTCCCTGGGCTTCGACGCCGTACTGCTGGATATCCCTGACGACGGCCATGGACTCATCTGGGATGGCAGGCGGAATCCATCCGGAAAGCTTTGACGTGTCCCCGAGGATGTCTCCGCAGCCGGAATTGTGGACGAGAATCGGCGTGTTGCCGGCCAGCACGTAGTACGTGTGGACCAGAGCGACGGTGAGGTTGTACGCGGGCTGCAGCGTCGTCCAGTGCCGGGTACCGGTGATCACGGGGGCCCGGCCGTCGGCGGTGCGGACCGTGTCGCCGACAACCAGATCCACGGCGTCGCGCCAGTCGTGGGCGCTCTCCGACCAGTACGGGTGGTGGTCGGTGGAGGTGATGGCCGAAGCGGTGCCGTCGGGAGCGGCGATCGTGAGTTCGGTGAAGTCACGGTCGTCGGGGGTGTAGATGGTGTTCTCGACGCGCTGCGCGCTGGTGGCGCCGGTGGCGGGGTCGGTGGCCGTGACCGTGTCCCCGATGCGGATCTGCTCGATGGGACGGGTCGTGCCGTCGGCCATGAGCACGAGGGTGCCGGCCGGGAAGCTGTTGCGCTTCGTCAGACAGGCCGGCGCCTTGCGGCCGTTCTCCGAAACCTTGGCTTCGCCCTCGAGTTGCTGGACCAGCGTGCGGTCGACGTTCTGGTCCTGCCGCAGGGCCTGGAGCGCGGCTTCGGTTCCGACGCCGTCCTTCAGGGTGAGGCGGAACTTCGCGACCGCGTCCGCCGTCGACGTCAGCTTGTTGATGGCCGCCTGGCTGTAGCCGTTGAGCGTCGCCTGGACGGCGATCTTGGCGTCCTCGATGCCGACGCCCGTCTCCAGCGCGAAGCGGAACGCCACCACGGCCTTGGCGCCCTTGGCGAGGGTGCCGTACGGGATGAAGTTGGACGCCGCCCACGCGCACGAGCTGTTGAAGCCGAAGTCGTGGTAGCACTTGACGAAGTCGTCGGTCAGCGCGTGCCACAGGATCTGGCCGCGGACCGCCTCCGGCGAGTAGTGCGCCTTGTAGTCGAAGTAGGTGATCTGGACGTTCTGGTCACGCTGGTCGTCGACCTTGGTGCTGCTGACGACGACGGTGTTCCAGACGCTGTACTTGCCGGTGCAGGCCGCGATCGACAGGCCCGGCTCCGGGCAGGTCTTCATCACGTAGTTGACCGTGCCGGTGACGTGGACGGTCACCGTGAGGTCACAGACGTCCTGGCCCTTGTCGTTCTGGTGCCAGACCTTGGGGTCGACGTTCTTCAGCAGGACGTCGCCGCGGCCCATGACGAAGTCACCGGCGGTGCAGTGACCCATGTTGTCCTTGACCGGGTCGGCCTTCATGTCGCTCTGCGGGTCGGCCACGACGTAGGAGACCCGGCCCTGGGCGTCGACCGTGGCGGTCTGGTCCTCCAGCGCGCCCTCGATGGTGTCGGTGCACTGCTTCGTGAAGTAGGCGTCCCGGGCGGCGTTGGCGGCCTGCTGCGCCTCGTCGCGGCTCTTGGCAGCCGCGGCGGCGGAGGCCTGGGCCTGGTCGGAGGCGGTCTTCGCGGCGGAGGCGTACTGCTGGGCCTGGTTGGCGTAGCTGGTGGCCGCCGCGGCCGAGAAGTCGGCGCTGCGGGCGGCCGCGTTGGCGTTGGCGGCGGAGGCCTGGGCCTGCTTGGCGGACTGGGCCGCCTGGGCGGCGGACGCCTGCGCGGCCTGGGCGGACTGCGCGGCCTGGGCCGCGAAGTTCTGGGCCTGCTGGGCGGACTGGCTGGCCTGGTTGGCGTAGCCGGCGGCCTCGTTGGCCGCGCCGCGCGCGGTGGCGTACGACTGGGCGGCCTGCGCCGCGTACTGGCGCGCCTGGGCGACCGATCCGTCGATGGTGGCCAGGTAGGCCGCGACGGTGGCCACGTGTGAGGCGGTCATCGCGTCGCGCTGCTGCGCCTTGGCCAGACCGCTCTGCAGGAACGGCACGAGCCGGTCGGCGGGGCCGGACAGGACGGCCTGCGCGGCCGCCTTGACCTCGGGACCGCCACTGGCCAGGGCCTGCGTCACCTGGACGCGGTTGTCGTCGTCGCGGGCCTTGAACTGACCGATCGTCAGGAAGGCGCGGACGTCGTCGATCGTGCCGTCCAGGGCCTTGCCCGCCGCGGCCTTCACGCCCGGGCCACCCGTGGCCATGATCTGCGAGAGCGCGACGCGGTCGTCGTCGTCCTTGCCCGGGTACTGGCCGGTGGCCAGGAACGCGCGCACCTGGTCGGCGGTGCCGACCGAGGCGGTCTCCGCGGCGAGGCGGCGCTCCAGCTTGCCCGGCGCCTGGGAGATCGCCATCACGCTGGTGCGGTCGTCGTAGTCGCGCGCGGTCGGCAGACCTCTGCCCAGGAACGTCTGGACGGCGCTGTCGTCGCCCTCCAGCGCGGTCTGGGCGGCGGCCTTGGTCCACGGACCGCCGGCGTCCAGCAGCCGGAAGGCGGCCTGACGGCCCTTCAGCACGGCGGTCTTCGCATCGACGCCGGACGCGGTCGCGTCCTTGACCAGCTGGTCGGTGTCGGCCGCGAACTGGGTGGCCTTGCCGGCCTCCCACGCCGCGGTCCTCGCCTTCAGGTCCGCGTCGCGCGAGGCCTCGTCGGCCGCTGCCATCTCGGCGGCCTGCTGGCCGGCGAGGCGCTCGGCGTCGGAGGCACGGGCGATGTCGGCGACCTTGTGGGCCTGGGCCGCGGAGTTCGCCGCGGAGTTGGCGTCGGCGTCGGCCGCGGTGGCGGCGGCCTGCGCGACGTTGGCCGCGGTGTTCGCGTCACCGGCGTGCTGGGCTGCCTGCTCGGCCGCGGTGGCCGCGGCTTCCGCGTGGGCGGCCGCGTCGTTGGCGGCGCGCTGCGCGTCGCCGGCCGCGGCGGCCGCCTGGTTGGCGATCGCGACGGTGGCGTTGGCGGCGCGGGTGGCCTCGGCGGCGGCGCTCCGGGCGCGGGCGGCCGCGTTGCGGGCGC
>NZ_JBHVPD010000172.1:0-10317 GCF_042887525.1 Kitasatospora sp. NPDC057936 | reverse complement strand
TATTTTTGGTGGGTTCTTGGGGGTTGTTTTTTTTTTATCAGACCCAGCGGCGCCACCCCGTTGGCGCCGCCCCCCCGCGCGGGGGGGCCCACGGCCAAGGACCTCTGCTCCCTGCCCAGGGCGGCGTGATAACCGCAGACGGACGAAGCGCCCTGCCTCCGGTCCGGAGGTAGGGCGCTCAACGAAGCTAGTTCGCGCCGAAGAAGGCGTCCAGGATCTGCTGGGCCGCCAGGCCCGCCGGCAGCGTTCCGGCTCGTACCTGGGACTCCAGGTCGGGGGCCAGGCGTCGAACCTCGGGGTGCTCGTGCAGCCGGGCGTAGAGCTGGTCGTGGACCATCGTCCACGTCCATTCCACCTGCTGGTCGCGGCGCTTCGCGGCCAGCGCGCCCGTCGCGTCCAGCACCTTGCGGTGCTGCTGCAGGCGCTCCCACAGCACGTCGAGGCCCAGGCCCTCGCGGCCGCTGCAGGTCAGTACCGGTGGCGTCCATGCCGCGTCCGGTGCCTGCAACAGCCGTAGGGCGCCCGCGAGTTCGCGGGCCGCGCCCTTGGCGTCCGTCTCGTGGGGGCCGTCCGCCTTGTTGACGGCGATGACGTCCGCCAGTTCCAGGACGCCCTTCTTGATGCCCTGGAGCTGGTCGCCGGTCCGGGCCAGGCTGAGCAGCAGGAAGGTGTCGACCATCCCGGCCACCGCCGTCTCGGACTGGCCGACGCCCACCGTCTCCACGAGTACGACGTCGTACCCGGCCGCCTCCATGACCACCATCGACTCCCGGGTGGCCTTGGCGACGCCGCCGAGCGTGCCCGAGGTGGGGGAGGGGCGGACGAAGGCGGCGGGATCCACCGCCAGGCGCTCCATCCTGGTCTTGTCGCCCAGGATGGAGCCGCCGGTCCGGCTGGAGGTCGGGTCGACGGCGAGCACCGCGACCCGGTGGCCCGCCGCCGTCAGCATCGTGCCGAAGGAGTCGATGAAGGTCGACTTGCCGACACCGGGTACACCGGTGATGCCGACCCGGACCGCGCCGCCCGCGTGCGGGAGCAGCCGCTGGAGCAGCTGCTGGGCCAGCGCCCGGTGGTCGGGCCGGGTCGATTCGACGAGCGTGACGGCCCGCGCGATCCACGCGCGCGAGCCGTCGAGGACGCCCGTGACGTAGCTGTCGAGGTCGATCGTCCGCGGAGGCATGGAGGTTCAGCGGCTCACAGCTCGTGGCCGAGGTCGGCCGCCAGGGACTTCAGCAGGTCGTACGCCGCGTCCGGGATGACGGTGCCGGGCGGGAAGACCGCCGCCGCGCCGGCCTCGTACAGGGCGTCGAAGTCCTGCGGCGGGATGACGCCGCCGACGACGATGGTGATGTCCTCCCGCCCGGCCTCGGCGAGCGCGGTGCGCAGCGCGGGCACCAGGGTGAGGTGTCCGGCGGCGAGCGACGAGACGCCGACGATGTGGACGTCGGCCTCGACGGCCTGGCGGGCCACCTCGTCCGGGGTCTGGAACAGCGGGCCGACGTCGACGGTGAAGCCGAGGTCGGCGAAGGCGGTGGCGATGACCTTCTGGCCGCGGTCGTGGCCGTCCTGGCCCATCTTGGCGACGAGGATGCGCGGGCGGCGGCCCTCGGCCTCCTCGAAGCGCTCGACGAGGTCCCGGGTGCGCTGGAGGGGGGCCGACTGGCCCGCTTCGTCTCGGTACACACCGGAGATGGTACGGATCTGGCCGGAGTGGCGGCCGTACACCTTCTCCAGGGCGTCCGAGATCTCGCCGACGGTGGCCTTGGCGCGGGCCGCGTTGACGGCGAGGTGCAGCAGGTTGCCGTCGAGGGAGCCGCCGCGCTGGGGGCCGGCCTCGGCGGCGCGGGTCAGCGCGTGCAGCGCGTCCTGCGTCAGGGCCTCGTCGCGCTCCGCGCGCAGGCGGCGCAGCTTCTCGATCTGGCGGGCGCGGACCGAGGAGTTGTCGACCTTGAGCACGTCGATCTGCTCGTCGCTCTCCACCCGGTACTTGTTGACGCCGATGACCGGCTGGCGGCCGGAGTCGATGCGCGCCTGGGTGCGGGCGGCGGCCTCCTCGACGCGCAGCTTGGGGATGCCGGCGTCGATGGCCTTGGCCATGCCGCCGGCGGCCTCGACCTCCTGGATGTGCTGCCAGGCGCGGACGGCGAGGTCGTGGGTGAGCTTCTCGACGTAGGCGGAGCCGCCCCACGGGTCGATGACGCGGCAGGTGCCGGACTCCTGCTGGAGCAGCAGCTGGGTGTTGCGGGCGATGCGGGCCGAGAAGTCGGTGGGCAGCGCGAGCGCCTCGTCGAGGGCGTTGGTGTGCAGCGACTGGGTGTGGCCCTGGGTGGCGGCCATCGCCTCGACGCAGGTACGGGTGACGTTGTTGAACACGTCCTGCGCGGTGAGGGACCAGCCGGAGGTCTGCGAATGGGTGCGCAGCGACAGCGACTTGGCGTTCTTCGGGTCGAACTGCTTGACCAGCTTGGCCCACAGGAGGCGGGCCGCGCGCAGCTTGGCGACCTCCATGAAGAAGTTCATGCCGATCGCCCAGAAGAAGGACAGCCGCGGCGCGAAGGCGTCGACGTCCAGGCCCACGTCGAGGCCCGCGCGCAGGTACTCGACGCCGTCGGCGAGGGTGTAGGCGAGCTCCAGGTCGGCGGTGGCCCCGGCCTCCTGGATGTGGTAGCCGGAGATGGAGATCGAGTTGTACCGGGGCATCTTCTGCGAGGTGTACGCGAAGATGTCCGAGATGATCCGCATCGACGGCTGCGGCGGGTAGATGTAGGTGTTGCGGACCATGAACTCCTTGAGGATGTCGTTCTGGATGGTCCCCGCCAGCTTCTCCGGCGGCACCCCCTGCTCCTCGGCCGCGACGATGTACAGGGCGAGCACCGGCAGCACGGCGCCGTTCATCGTCATCGACACGGACATCTTGTCCAGCGGGATGCCGTCGAACAGCTGGCGCATGTCGTAGATGGAGTCGATGGCGACGCCCGCCATGCCGACGTCGCCGGTGACGCGCGGGTGGTCGCTGTCGTAGCCGCGGTGGGTCGGCAGGTCGAAGGCGACCGAGAGGCCCTTCTGGCCGGCCGCGAGGTTGCGGCGGTAGAAGGCGTTGGACTCCTCGGCGGTGGAGAAGCCCGCGTACTGGCGGACGGTCCACGGCTGGTTGACGTACATGGTCGGGTAGGGCCCGCGCAGGTACGGGGCGATGCCCGGGTAGGTGTCGAGGAAGTCCAGGCCGGCGAGGTCGTCGGCGGTGTACAGCGGCTTGACGCCGATGCCCTCGGGGGTGTCCCAGACGAGCTCGTCGACGTCCTTGCCGGTGGTCCGCCGCCAGGCGGAGCGCCACTGCTCGGGGGTGACGTCGCGGGCGGCGCCGCCGTCCAGCCCGATTCCGGTGAAGTCGGGGATCATCGGGCCACTCCGATCAGGTCCAGCAGGGAGGTCAAGGCGGCGACCGCGTCCCCGCCCGCGTAGATGAACTCGTCCACTCCGGCGGGTACTTCGGTGAGCCGTCCGGCGAGCAGCACGCGCCGGGCGCCGGCCTCCTTGAGGGCGCCGGCGACGGCCGCGGCGTGCTCGCCGTACAGGGCGTCGCTGGAGCAGAGGCAGGCGACGGTGGCGCCGGAGGCCCGGAAGGCCTCGGCGAACGCGGCCGGGTCGGCGGACTCCAGGGAGACGGTCGCGATCCCGCCCGCCTGGAACAGGTTGGCGGCAAAGGTGGTGCGCGCGGTGTGCGCGGCGGCGGTGCCGATCGACGCCAGGAACAGCTTCGGCCGTTCGCCGTCGGCTGCGAGGGAGGCGTCCGAGCGGTCCCGCAGGGCCTCGTACGCCTCGGCGCGCCGCACCTGCGGCAGCCCGCCGCCGGGCGCGGCCGGGGCCGGCTCGCGGACCAGCGGGTGCTCGTCCAGGTGCGGGAACTCGCTGACACCGGTGACGGGTTCGCGCCGCTTGGCGAGCTTCGCCGAGCGCTCCGCCCAGGTCGCGGCGATCCGCTCGCCGACCAGGCCGGACTCCAGCGCGGCCCGCTGGCCGCCGGCCCGCTCGATCTCCTGGAACCAGGCCCAGGCGGCGTGCGCGAGCTCCTCGCTCAGCTGCTCGACGTACCAGGAGCCGCCGGCCGGGTCGATCACCCGGGCCAGGTGGGACTCCTCCAGCAGGATCGACTGGGTGTTGCGGGCGATCCGGCGCGCGAACGCGTCGGGCAGGCCGAGCGCGGTGTCGAAGGGCAGCACGGTCACGGCGTCGGCGCCGCCGACCCCGGCGGCGAGGCAGGCGACGGTGGTGCGCAGCATGTTCACCCACGGGTCGCGCGCGGTCATCATGACCCGGGACGTGACGGCGTGCTGGCGCTGCGCGGAGGCCTCGGCGGACGCGCCGGACACCTCGGCGACGCGGGCCCACAGGCGGCGCGCGGCACGGAACTTGGCGATCGTCAGGAACTGGTCGCCGTCGGCCGCGTAGCGGAACTCAAGCTGGCCGAGCGCGGCGTCCACCGGGAGCCCGGCGGCGGTCAGGGCACGCAGGTAGGCGACGCCGGTGGCGAGCGAGCAGCCCAGCTCCTGGGCGGGCGAGGCGCCGGCCTCGTGGTACGGCAGGGCGTCGACGGTGAGGGCGCGGACGCCGGGGTAGTCGGCGGCGCAGCGGGCGGCGAGCGCGGCGGCGTCGGCGAGCAGGGCGTCGGTGCGGGCGGCGCCGCCGGTTCTGGCCTGGAGGCCGAGCGGGTCGGCCCCGAGGTTGCCGGCGGCGGCACCGGGGGAGACCTCGCGCTCCTCGTACAGCTTGAACAACTGCTCGGCGGCGTCGGCGAATTCGGCTCCGGCGTCGAGGGCGACGGCGGCCAGGTCCAGGTAGACGCCGGCCAGCGCCTCGGGCAGCGCGGCGATCGGCAGGCCGTCCCCGCCGAGCTCCAGCCAGAGCGAGCCGACGCCGTTCTCCAGGTCCGCGAGGACCGCCTCGTTGGTCCGGCGCCGGTCCGGGTCGGCGTGCCGCTGGCGGACGTCCCACCCGGCGACGGCCGAACCCTGCGGGCGACCGCCGCGCACGAACGGCGCGAAGCCGGGGTAGCCGGCCTCGGCGCCGGTGTCCTCGGCGGTGTACAGGGGGCGGGCGCTCAGGCCGTCCTGGAGGCGGGTGGCGAGCGCCTGTTCGGCGGCGGGGGCGTCCTCGGGCTGCGCACCGGACTTGCGCAGCACGCCCTCGACGAGCCGCTGCCACTGCTCACGGTGCGCTGCCGGGAACTCGGCGGCGAGGGGGAGCCCTTCGGGCGGGACCTTCATGACCGCAGGTTAGCGCCCGTTCGCGCGGGCACAGGAGGGCCGGTGGATGTGACCTTTCCCTCGATTTAGCCACACTTCAGCACTCCGGGTGACGCCGAGTGTCAGCCGGGGCGTCGAGGGGGCCGGGCGGTCGGGCGGACGGTTGAACGAAAGCGGCGGCCGCGGTCGTTCCAAGAAGGAGAAGTGACAACGGGATTGTGGAACCTCGGCGCCCATCTATTAAGTTACTTCGAAGAAGGCGGGTGGGGCTGACATCCCCCGTGCGATCCCACCCGCCTTCGCTCCGCCGTGCCCTGTTCCGCCCCGCTCCGCCCTGCCTCCGTCCCCCGAAGGAGCCCACCGCCATGGGAAAGCGCCGCAAGCCCAGCCCCCCGAGCCGGGCGCGCCTCGCCGTCCTCACCACGGCCGTGGCCGGCGGCGCGGTGCTCGCCGCCGGGACCGCCCACGCCGAGCCGACGCCCACGCTCGCCTCCGTCAAGGAACAGGTGGACAAGCTCAACGAGGAGGCCGAGCAGTCCATCGAGCGCTACAACGGCTTCCAGGCCAAGCAGCAGTCGCTCCAGGCGGACGCGAACCGGATCCAGGACAAGGTCGCCCGCGGCCAGGAGGCGATGAACGAGCTGCGCACCCGGCTCGGCGCGGTGGCGGGCGAGCAGTACCGCACCAACGGCATCGACCCGGGCATCCAGCTGATGCTCGACTCCGACCCGGCCGGCTACCTGGAACGCGCCGCCGCGCAGAACCAGGTCGTCGAGGGCCAGACCGCACTGCTCAAGCAGGCCCGCGACGAGCAGCGCCGGCTCGACCAGGACCGCGCCGAGGCCGCCGCCATGCTCACCCAGCTCGACAGCGTGGGCGCGTCGCTGGGCGAGGAGAAGAAGCAGGTCCAGAGCCGGCTCGCGCAGGCCCAGGCGCTGCTCAACAAGCTGAGCGCCGAAGACCGGGCCAGGATCAACGCCCAGGAGTCCGCCGAGAAGGCGAAGGCCGCCGCCCAGCAGGCCGCCGCGGCGGACCGGGCCTCCCGCTCGGCCGGCCGGCCCGCCGCGGGGCCCGGCGCGGACGCCACCCTGCCGAGCCCGAGTGCGAGCGGCCGCGCCGCCGACATCATCAAGTTCGCCACCGCCCAGCTCGGCAAGCCCTACGAATGGGGCTCGACCGGGCCGAACACCTGGGACTGCTCCGGCCTGACCGGCGCCGCCTACCGCGCGGCCGGCGTCAAGCTCCCCCGGATGTCGCAGGACCAGTGGAACGCCGGCACGCGCATCGCCCGCGGTGACCTCCAGCCCGGCGACCTCGTCTTCTTCTACGAGGACATCCACCACGTCGGCATCTACATAGGCGACGGCAAGATGATCCACTCCCCGCGCACCGGCAAGAACGTGGAGGTCCTCCCGATCTCCGTCATGCCGTACATGGGCGCCGTCCGCCCCGCCTGACGGGCACCGACCGCGGCACGGCGACGAAGCACGGCTCACGTCGACGAAGGAGGAGGGCCAGGTCGTTCCGCACGGAACGACCGGGCCCGCTCCCGTGGGTCAGTTGGCGATGATCTGGAGCGTCCCGTTGCTCCCGATGCTGCCGGTCAGGTACAGGGTGTGGCCGTCGGGGCCGACGGCGAGGCCGTCGAGCTGGTCCTCGTCGGGGGAGACGGTCTCGGCCGCGACCAGGCTGCCGGAGGCGGTGTCGACGGAGAGCACCGACGGGCCGGCGCTGTAGTCGGCCTTCGTCAGGTAGAGGCGGGTGCCGTCCGGGCTGATCTGCGGGTCGCCCAGGTCGGCGAAGCCGTTGACCAGGGTGAGGTGGCGGGTGACGGTGTCGCCGGCCGGGTCGATCACGTCGGCCTGGCCGCCCTTGTAGCCGGAGGCCACCGCGAACAGGCGGGTGCCGTCCGGGGTGAAGACCGGGTGGTAGTCGAGCGCCCCGGCGGTGCCGCCGACGGTGCCGACCAGGGTGGGCGCGGTGCCCGCCGTGCCGACGTGGAAGACGCCGGCGTCGCCGCCGACGTACAGGTCGTGCCCGCCCGGCCGGAACGCGGCGGTGCCGGTGAAGCTGGTGGGCACCTGCACGGAGCCGGTGAAGGCGTGCTGGGCGGTGGAGAACGCGACCACCCGGCCCTGGCCGTACTGGCGGTAGGCGGTGGGCCCGTTCTGGACGACGTAGGCGGTGGCGCCGTCCGGGCTCACGGTGAGGCCGGTGAGCAGGCCCGGGTTCCAGCCGGCCTGGCGCGGCTGGTCGGGCAGCGCGGTGGTGGTGAGCACGGTCAGCGTGGCGGTGTCGAGCACCACGAGCTGCTGCCCGTTCGCGACGTACAGGCGGGTGCCGTCCGCGGACAGCGCGGCGACCAGGCCGAGCTGGGCGGTGTCGAGGGTGGCCTGCCGGGTGACGGCGTCGCTCTGGGTGTCGACCGCCTTGACCTGGACGGTGTTGCCCGTCCCGCTCACCACGACGTACGCCGTGGTGCCGTCGGGGCTGACGAGCGGCTGGGCCTGGTTGTGGCCGACGGTGATGATGCCCTCGGTGCCGGAGACCGGGGCGGCGGCGCTCTGGTCCGCGGCCTGGGCGGCGGTGCCGGTGAGCGCCAGGACGGCGGCGGCAGCGGCGGCCACGGCGGTCGCGCGGGTGTACGTGCTGATCGAACGCTTGGAAGTCTTCGCGGTCATCGCGGTTGTCGATCCCCCTTTGGCGCACCGCACGGTGCGGTGCCGGGGCAGGCTAACCGATCTTCCTGAGAGTCTGATGGACGGTCAATGACCGGAACGAGTCAGCCCCGCTCACGGATGTGGCGCGCAGGCCAACAGGTAGGGGAGCAGCGGGATCGCCACCACCCCGGCCCACCACGCCGCTCGGCGCCGTCGCCGGCCACCCCCGGGGCGCGCCAGCCGCCGCACCCGGGTGAGCACCCCGGTGGCCGCGACCCCGAGGGAGCCGCCCGGGGGTGCCGGGGAGGTGGCCAGGGCGCAGAGCGCGGAGGCGAGTTCGCTGCGCGACACCCGGGCGAGCGCCGCGTCGTCGGCCGCCATCTCCAGCAGCAGCGCCACCTCCGCCCGTCCCAGGCGGGCCAGCGGCAGGCGGCCGAGGAGGAGCGCGAAGGCGTCGGCCGGCAGCCGGAGCAGGTGGTGCCGCCCGCGGATGTGCTCGCGCTCGTGCGCGACGGCGGCGGCGAGCTGGCGCTCGTCGAGGAGTTCCAGGGCGCCGCGTGAGACCACGACCCGGCTGCGGCGGCCGGGCAGGCAGTAGACGGTCGGGTGGGCGTGCTCCAGCACCAGGGCGTTCCAGTGCCGGTCGCGCACCGCGACGACGTCCAGCACCTTCCGGTGCCGCCGGCGCGCCCGCCCGGCCCGCGCGCCGACGCCGGCCACCACCGCGGCGACCCCGGCGGCCCCGGCGGCGAGCAGCCACCAGTCGTGGGTGTGCGGGGCCAGCGGCGGGGCCGGTTCTGCGTGCGGGATGAGCCCGAGCAGTCCGGCGGGCTCGTGGGCGAAGGGTTCGACGGCGTGGTGGGCGGCGAGCAGCAGCGCGACGGCGAAGGAGGCCATCAGCGCCAGCCACAGGGCGGTGCCCGCCACTGGGCGGGTCTGGAGCCGGGCGGAGCCGGCCAGCCGGCGCGGCAGCGCGAGACCGGTCGCGGCCAGGTAGAGGCAGAGCAGCGCGAGGGTCACCGCTCGTCGTCCCGGGCCTTCACCTGCTCCAGGGCGGCGAGCAGCGCGGAGGCCTCGTCGCCGCTCATGGCGTCGACGAAGTGCAGCAGCGCGCCGGTGCGGTCCTGGGTGGTCTCCAGCGCCTGGTGCATGAGCCGGGCGGTGTACGCCTCGCGCGTGCAGGTCGGCTCGTACACCCAGGCGCGGCCGACCTTGTCCCGGCGCAGCCAGCCCTTGGTGTGGAGGATGTCGGCCACCGTGGTCACGGTGGTGTAGGCGACCGGCCGCTGTTGCTGGAGGTCGTCGACCACCTCGCGCACCGTGGCCGGCCGGCCCCAGGACCAGAGCCGGTCCATGATCTCGGCCTCAAGATCGCCGAACCCGCGCAGCACCGCCCCGTTTCCCTTCCTCGCCGCCGCCGTCTGGAACGGCGCCCATGGTACGGCGTTCGACGTCGCCGAAGTCGGGCGTCCTCCTGCGTCCCCTGCTGCCTCCTCTTGCTGCGTTTCCGGCGTCCTCCGGCGTCCTCTGGCGTCAAAGTTCTACAAAGGTGTCGAAGGACACCGGAAAAGTGGCCCACGGCGATCCTGACGGGGGTATGCTTTTCGAGGTTTGAAGAGGCACCTCGTTCGGTGAGGCGTCTTCACGGACACAGGCCACTGACCCGACGACGTCGAGAGACGCCCAGGTTCAGGACAGATCTTCCCGACCTAAGGGTTGATCCCAAGTGGCTTCCCCCGCAAGGGGGATCACGCCGTGAAGTGCCAAAGCTCTGACGAGTTGGGGTGTACCGGTCGCCTTCGTGCGCTGGGACGCTCCTTGCCGTGTCGCGATGCGGCGCACAGTCGGTGCGCCCCCCGGCCGGGAGGAGGCGAGAAACATGGACTGCAGTAGTCCGGGCCACAGTTGCCCCTACCCCCGCATGCTCTCGTACACCTCCGGCACGCGGTAACAACCTTTCCTGCGAACGCCCCATCAGACGCTGCGTCATGCGCTCGACCATGCCATGACCCAAGCGACCTGACGCACCGTCATGCCCGCACGACGCCCGAGCCCGGCCCTGTCCCGGCTCGCGCCGCCGTGCGGCCCGGTGCCGTGCGTCCGCAGGGAGGATTACTGCTGCGTGCCCCCTTATGGCCCCCTCAAGGTAGGGGGCGGGGAGGACTCACCATGGCAGACGTCATGCTCGACCCGAAGGTTCCCGCCGCTCGCAGCGCGGTGCTGGACGACGCGCACATCGGTGACATCAAGGGTGCCCTCGGCACCATCAGGCTGGACGACGACGCGCCCCGCCAGGGGCTCTCGGTGCGGCTGAAGACCCTGCTGGCGATCATCGGCCCGGGCCTGATCGTCATGGTCGGCGACAACGACGCCGGCGCCTTCTCCACCTACGGCCAGGCCGGCCAGAACTACGG
>NZ_JBHVPD010000171.1:0-11590 GCF_042887525.1 Kitasatospora sp. NPDC057936 | reverse complement strand
ACTCTATATTGCTTGGTCTGGTGGGTTTGGTGTTGTGTATAAGAGATTGCGTTACGGGCGCGGCCTCATAGCGAGGCCGCGCCCGTATCGGCTTCTGCCTGTTCAGCACCGCTCGTCGCCCTGATTTTCTTCCCGCGCGCCGCCTTACGCCGCGCCACTTCGAGCGACTCATCGGAGCAACAATGTAGCTTGTGATCCATCTGGCCCATTTCCAGTTGCCTCGCACCGATCCCTCTGCTTACGGTGAACGTGAACTTCGAGTAGCCGCTTGAATATCAACCAACTAAGCCGCTAAAGGAAAACCGGGGACCGAATGACAATGAATAAGGAAAAGATCAGCGTCGATGACCTGCTCAGCCGACAGAGCGCACTCCCCCACCGTGCCATCATCAAGCCAGCCGCAGGCGACCATGTAGTAATCACTCCCGTAGTTGGCGGTGGTGGATGCGCATGCGAACACGCAATTACCGTAGAAAAAGCGGACATTGAGTCCGTAACCCCAACCGGTGACGCATACAACTGCTGCGGCGAAAAACTGCTTGTGGCGGAAGTTGAGTTCGTAAACGATACAGTTGCAGGAATCTTCCGCCAGTTGAGCGGACGCGCGGAAAGGTCCTCGCATATCAAATCTGTTGCACAGCCAGTCCGGCGAGGAAGTTCTGCCCGCGCAAGGCGTCCATTCACCCCTGAGCGAGACGACGACGAACCCTATACTTTTGACGACTGCATGGCCTGGTTTCACCAGTGCATGCAGGACTGCGGGTTTGCCGGCCCTTATAGTGATTGTGCAAATACGTGCCTAACCAACCTGAGGATCTGTCAGATCCTTGCGGGGTCTGGCTCCTCATCTAGGGATTACACGGGCGGTGGGGAATGAGCAACGGTAGCTGGACAGCGGGGAGGCGCGCACCGGTTCGTCCCCGACCTGGAGTGCCTGGCCGCCGCACCCGCCATTTCGAAGGAGGGCCCAGCACTTCAACACAGTTCCCAAGCCCGCCCATAAGCTTGGCCCTGAACACCAGGGCTTCAGCGTAGTCGGATGACGTCCGGTGCGTGACGATCTGTCGGGCATACCTTCCAGAACGTGACAGGCGCGGTTTCCAAGATCATAGAGTTCTCTACGCCCCGTGATCCGAGTGGAAGACCGTGCTTGCCGACGCATCATCACCGATCCCGCCCGCCCTTGACCAGCTCCGCGAGCAGCCCGAGCCCAGTCCCGAGGAGATCCCGGGGCTGCTGGAGCGGCTGGCCGAGGTGCCGGATCCGCGCCATCCGCGTGGAGTGCGCCATACCCTGGCCGTAGTGCTGGCGCTGACCGCGTGCGCGGTGCTGACCGAAGCGACCTCGCTGTTGGCGGTCGGTGAGTGGATCGCCGATGCCCCGGCCCACGTGCTGGAACGTCTCGGCGTCCGGCCGGATCCGCTGATGCCCAGGCGGCTGGTGCCGGCTGAGTCGACGGTCCGCCGGCTGCTGACCCGCATCGACGGCGACGCGCTGGACCAGGCGGTGGGTCGCTGGCTCGCCGACCGCCGCCCGAAAGCAGCCGGTGTAGCTGACCTGCGCGGGGTGTCCGTGGACGGCAAGAGTCTGCGCGGCACCGCCAAGGCGAACGGCCGCAGGATCCACCTGTGGACGGTCAAGTAATTCCCCAAGGGCGCTGGTCAGGGAATTCCCCAGGTGCTGGGCTGGTCTACTCGTCTGAGTTCGCGCCGTCGGTTGGGAGATGAGCGACCACGAGGGCGGCGGCTTCCTCTGGTGTGTCTGCTTCGCCGAGCAGGGTGGAGTATCCGGTCGAGTAGACCTTGTAGGGCGGCCCACCGCAGACGATGAACGGCAGGTCGTCGGGGTCCGAGCGATCCCAGGACGGGGCAGATCGCAGGAACTTCAGGGTGCCGTGGCTCGGCCATGGGTAGAGGCAGCGGAGCCTTGGCTGGGCATGCGCGGCTTCGACGACCAGCGGGTCCCCTTGCCGGGTCCCCGGAGTGCGCTCCAGCAGCTGACGCCAGGCGGTCGGGATGTCAGGGGCTTCAGGCATGAGGCGATCGTCCAAGATCACGGGGCTGGGGACAAGTAGCACTGCCGCAGCCCCGTGTCGGCAGGCGAGTGCTATCCGATCGGCGGCGTGTCGATCTTGCTGGCGGGGTTCCTCGGCCTCTTGTTGGGCCGGTAGCTGGGGCCGTTCATGATGACCTGATGGCCGGTGTTGATCAGCCGGTCCAGCAGCGACTCGGCGACGACGGGGTTGGGGAAGAGGGGATACCAGTCGCTGGGAGCCCGGTTGCTGGTGATGATCAGCGACCGGCCCTGCCGCTCGGAGACCAGTTCGTATAGGCCGTCGGCCTGGGCCGCGCTCAGCTGCCGCATGGCGAAGTCGTCCAGGATGAGGACGTCGGGTCGGATCAGCTCCCGCATGCGCTTGTCCCAGGTGCGATCCGCATGGCCGCCGGCGAGCTCGGCCAGGACCCGGCTGGTCTTCGCGAAGCGGACGTTCGCACCCTGCCGGACGGCGAGGTGACCCAGGGCCTGGGCGACGTGTGTCTTGCCCACGCCGACGGGTCCGAACAAGATCACCGACTCGCTGGCGTGGAGCCAGCGCAGGGCGGTGGAACCGCCCGTGACGTTCCAGGGGTACCTCATCGTCGACGGGAGCTCGCGCGCCGGATCGGCACGGCCGATGTGGCGCTGGCGCCCTGTCCGGTGGAGACGTTCGAGCTGTCGGTGCTGGAGGCACTGGCCTGCGGCACCCCTGTAGTGGCGCCAGCAGACGGCGCGTCCTCGGAGCTGCTCGCCCCCGGATTCAGATGCCCGAATGTAGGTACGCGGCCCAGAGTGAGGGCAATCCGCTCAGGTCCATCGAGGCGGGCAGGTCGTAGCCGTCGCGGATCAGGCGGACGGCCCGGTGGAGCGCGTACGCCGAGCGGTCCGGGTCCAGCCCCCCGGCCCCGTTCCCCAGCCCGTCGTAGAACAACTCGGCGACGGTCACCGCGAGTTCGTCGTCGATCTCCCACAGTGTGCCGATCACGTGGGGGAACCCGGCGAGCTGGAAGGCCGAGGTGAGGTGGATGGCCTCGTCGAGCAGCTCGGCGGTGTCGATGGCCGCCGTCCGGCAGGCCGAGAGGTAGGCCAGCCGGGCCCGTCCCAGTTCGACGGCGGCGAGGCCCGCGACGGTCAGCGGGTCGTCCGCGTGGTCGTGCAGCAGGAGCAGGCTCCGGGAGGGGTCGGCGGGGTCGCTCGAACCGTGGCAGCAGAAGTGCGCGATCGAGCAGTCCGGCAGCTGCTCCAGGACGGCGGCCTTCGTCGGCACTGGCGACCCCCGGCCGGCCGGATCCTCGCCGGGGCCCGGCTCCCGCAACAGCACCGGGGCCGGCAGCCGCTCGAGCAGGACCGCCGCCTCCTTCCCGACGTGCCTCAGCCGTCCGTCGCGGGGCAGGCCGGGCGTGGTCGGCATCGCCACGACCAGGCTGCGCGCCGGCCTGGCCGTCGCGGCGGTCCGGGCGCGTTCACGGGCGTGGCGCAGCGCGCGGATCGTCGGAGCGTAGGAGGAGACGACCCGGTCCATCACCGTGCGCCGGTCCGGACGGTCTCGCGGGTCGTCGTGGTGGCCTGCGGCGTGTAGGGGGAGCAGCCCCAGCAGGCCGCCCGGCACCCACCACACCCGCGGCCAGTCCTTCGTGTCGCCGGGCTGCCCGTGGAACCCCAACGCGTGCAGCACCGGGCCCGCGGCCGCGTCCCACAGCCACCGAAGGACCTCGGCCATGGCGGCCTCGGCCTCGACCCGCTCGTCCTGGTCCGGGCTCGACGTATCCCGTTGCGCCCGCAGGAAGGTGTCGATCCGTTCGGCCAGGGGCTGCAGGGCCAGGTCTGGCAGGTTCAGGGCCCGGATGCCGCGCTCGGTGACCAGCAGCGCGTCACTGCGGTACGCGCTGGTGTTGAACACCACGACGGGACCGTGGGCCGCCTGGGCGCGGAGTTTGGCCGGGGCGGGTGGCAGCGCGAAGGTGTCGAAGCCTTTCCGTGTGCGGATCTCCGTCAGCAGGTCGGCGAAGTCCCGGGCGAGCAGGTGCCGTTCGCGCGGCGGCTCGTCCGCGGTCGGCCTGTGCGTCGCCGTTCCGTGGCTGGTCGGCCCGGGGACGGCACTGCCAGGTGCGGCGGCGTCGGCGGGGCTGTCGAGCCGTTCCCGTAGGTCGCTGAAGCGCTCGGCGAGTTCGCGGTGGTGCTTGCGCAGGTCGGTCAGGTCGTTGCGGGTCTCCAGGGCCTGGCTGAGCAGGACGGCCCGGCCGGTCTCCAACAGGCCCAGGGCGCGTTCGGCCCGCCCGGCGGGGGTTCCGCCCGGGGCGGCGAGGGCCAGCGCGGCGGCGTCGCCCACCAGTCCGGAGAAATGGGCCATGGCGTACTGCTGGTCGCCGCGCTCCAGGCGTCGGGGCGCCACCTGTGGAAGCAGCAGGACCGCGCTCTCCGCCGCGTTCGCCGCGGCGGCCAGGTCGCCCGACGCGGCGAGCAGGCCCGCCGCCTGGGCCGCCTCCACGATCCGGCGGCCGGGCGCGGCGGACCGCACCTTCGAGGCCGCCAGCCGGCAGGAGATCGCTTCGCGCAGGTCAGCCGGCCTCTGCGCGCGCTGGTAGCGGGTCAGCAGGCTGCTGGCGAGGTTGGACAGCCCCAGCGCGTAGTCGGGGTGGTGGGCGGGGACGGCGCTGACCGTCTCCGTCAGATGGTCGATCGCCGCGTCCAGGTCGGCGGGCGACTTCGTCAGCTCGAACCTGCGCTGGAGCGCGCCGCCCAGGTTGTTCAGCATCGCGACCCGTTCGAGGCTGTCCGTCGGGGCGGCGGCCACCGCCTCGCCCAGGCGGTCGATCGCCGCGTCCAGGTCGGCGGGCGACTTCGTCAGCTCGAACCTGCGCTGGAGCGCGCCGCCCAGGTTGGTCAGGATGCCGGCCAGGCCGGGCGTGCCCCCGGCGCGGGACGCCGCCTCCGTGAAGCAGTTGATCGCGCCGTCCAGGTCCGCGTCCCGGTTCGTCCGGTCGTAGCGGGAGCGCAGTGCCATTCCGAGCTTGGACAGCCGCACCGCGCGCTGGGAGTGGCCGGCGGGAGTGAGGGTGACCGCCCGGGTCAGGCTGGCCACGGCGGCGTCCGCGTCCGCCGCCGTGGCCAGCCGCTCGCTCCGGTCTCGCAGCGCGTTGCCGAGGTTGGTCAGCGGGACCGAGCGCTCGTCGTCGTCGTCGGCGGCCTCCTCCGCCGCCCGGAAGTGGTCGACTGCGGCGTCCAGGTCCTCCAGCGCTCCCGTGTGCTCGAAGCGGGCCCGCCGCGCCATGCCGAG
Source organism: Kitasatospora sp. NPDC057936 (assembly GCF_042887525.1). NCBI lineage: Bacteria > Bacillati > Actinomycetota > Actinomycetes > Kitasatosporales > Streptomycetaceae > Kitasatospora > Kitasatospora sp. NPDC057936. Next base: position 6,276 of record NZ_JBHVPD010000171.1, on the reverse strand, counting down.
GTTGTTCAGGACACCGACCCGGTGCAGCAGCTCGGGCGGCGTGGACTCCAGCAGCTCCGTCAAGTATCCGATGGCGGCGTCCGTGTCCGCCGGCGTCCCCATCAGCTCGCCCCGCTTGCCCAGCGCGCCGCCGAGCGCGATGAACAGCGAGGCCCGCTCGGGGTGGTCCGGTGGAGTGATGGGCGCTGCCGCGCGGGTCTGGTCGATCACGGCGTCCAGGTCCGCCATCTCACCAGTCAGCTCGAAGCGGACCTGCAGCGCCTGGGTGAGCCGGACCAGCCGCGTCGTCCGGTCGGGACGGTCGGGACGGTCAGGGGGGCCGGACTGCCCGGGGGCGTCGCTCAGAACGGCGTCCACGGCCTGCCGCAGGCAGCCGATCGCGCTGTGCACGTCCGCAAGCGCCCGTCGGTCCAGGGCGCGCTGGATGAGCGCGCCGCCAAGGTGGAACCGCTGCGTGGCGCGCTCATCCGGGTCGACGGCGGCGGCCACCGCCTCGTCGAAGCGGTCGATCGCCGCGTCCAGGTCGGACGGCCGGTCCGTCCTGTTGTAGCGGAGGCGCAGGCTCTCACCGAGGTGGCACAGCCTCCTGGCCCGGTCGGGGTGACCGGGAGGGGTCACCGCCACGGCCTCCAGGAAACGGCCGATCGCGGCGTCCACGTCCGCCACCACGCCCCTGCGCAGGAAGCGGAAGCGCAGGGCCTCACCGAGGTCGAACAGGCGCTCCGCGCGGTCGGCGGCGTTGGTCGCGGTGTCCACCGCGGCCGCGAAGCGCTCGACCAGGTCGTGCGTGCCCGCTCGCACCTCCCGGTCCCCGGACCGGTGCTCGGATAGCTCCTGCCGGAGGGAGAGGATCCGGGGCAGCTCGGGGTGGTCGGGGGCGGCGATGGCCGCCGCCTCATCCACGTGCGCGATCGCCGCGTCCAGGTCAGCCGCTGCGCCCGCCCAGGCGAACCTGCTGCGTAGCGCCATCGCCAGGTTGAGCAGCATGACCGAGCGGTCGAGGGCGTCGATCGAGACGTCGGCGGCCAGGCGCAGGACGCGGATCGCCTCCTCCGCGTCCGCCGCGTTCCCCTGCCGCTCGAAGCGCCGCCGCAGGGCGTTCCCCAGGTTGCCCAGCCGCCGCGCCCGGTCGGGGTGGTCGGCGGGGCCGGCGGTCCCCGCGGCCTGTCCCACCGTGATGATGGCGTCCAGGTCCGCCGGGTCGTCGAGCCGTTCGTAGCGGTCCTCCAGGGCGATCCCGAGGTGGAACAGCCGGTCGGCGCGGTAGGGGTGGTCGGCCGGGGTGGCCTGGACGATGCGCTGCCACAGCCGAACGGCGTGGGAGAGCACGCCGGGGTCGGGGGAGAACTGCGAGCGCTCCAGCAGTTCGGTGGCATCCGGGACGGCGGCCTTGGCGAGGTTCGGCAGCATGATCTCGGGCACGCCGGGCACGCCCAGCACGAAGCACAGTCCAAAGGCATCGTGGGCTGCCGTGAAGTCCTCCTCGTCCTCGCCCTCGGGCAGGGCCTGGTAGCGGAGCCAGTGGAACCAGCCGAGCACGTACGCCGCTTCGGTGTCGCCGTCCGCGAAGTCCTCGGTCAGCGCCCGGGCTTCGTCGAGCGCCGCGGGCTCCAGCAGCGGGGCCGTGTTCTCCTCCTGGGCGACCCGGTTGATCCGGGCCCACACCGCCACCAGTCGTGCCGCACGCGTCATGTCGCTGTTCACCCATCCTTCGTGAAGGCGGTCCCACGGGACCGCGAACGGTCGGACCGGGCCGCGGCGGACGCGCCGCGCCGGGTCGGTTCGGGTCGTACGGGGTCAGGCCGGGAGCGTCGGCGCGGTACCACTCGGAGACGCGGACGGGAGCGGCCGGGGAACCAGGAGCCCGGCGAGGCGCGCGCCGTCGGCGGCGGTGAGCGGGCCCGAGCAGTCGAGGCCGAGCCGGCGCGCGAGGTCGCCCGCGTGCAGCCGGACGACGGCCTCCAGGAGGGTGGCGTAGGCGTCGGCGGCGGCCCGGAAGCGGAGGTGCCCGGTGAGGGCGAGTGCCGCCGCGACGATCAGCGCGGGCCACCACCACAGGGCCAGCGGCAGGTACAGCACGGCCCAGGCGGTGAGCATCGCCGCGCGGGTCAGGGCCTGCCGGGCGGCGGTGACCTCGGCGCGCGGCAGGTCCGGGAGGGTCAGCCACAGGTGCGGCCACAGCACAGCCAGGTCAAGCCCGAAATCGCGTCGAACGCGCAGCGCGGCGAGGTGGACGCGGTCCCCGCTCCAGGTGGGCCGCACGGGCTCCTCGGTGCTGACGCGGTGGGCGGCCGCGCGCGCCTCGACTGAGGCTTCCAGGGCGGCCGGGCGGGAGCCGGGGTCGGCGATGTGGTCCCGGGCCCGGGCCCGGCGTGCCAGTTCCCGCCGGTGCTGCCAGCGGGCGTGCCGCCGCCGGGTGGCGAGGTCCGCCCAGGCGCGGGCTCCGGCGGGCCAGCCGCGCCAGTCGGCGGCCAGGTGCAGCCGTTCCACCAGGGATCCGAGCGCCTGCGCGACCACCCCGACCCCGGCAGCCGCGACGCCCACGGCGGCGAGCAGCACCGCCTGGCCGCCGAAGACGCCGAGCGCGGGGGCCTTCGCCCAAGCGCCGACCCGGTCGGCCAGCCGGGCGGCGTCGAACGCGTGCGTGTGTCCGAGCAGGTCCGCCGCCACTCCGACGGCCAGATAGAGCGCGCCCGGCAGGACCAGTATGGTGAGCCACTTCTCGGCGAGTTTCTTCCCCAGTTCCGCGAGCACGCAGCCGACCCCCTCAGTCCTCGCGGCGCACCAGCGGCGCTCCGTTCACGGCGCACCGGGGCGCACCGGCGCGGGCGTCGGGCGACTCGTGGCGAAGGCAGCGGTGCAGCGGGCACAGCAGCATGGGATCGACCGGGACGGCGTGGTCGACACCCACCGTGAACAGACCCCGATCGTTCGTCAGGCCCGCGTGGGTGTAGGCGTCCAGTCCCTGCCGGTCGCCGGTGGCCCGCAGCGCCCGGTGCAGCGCGTCGAGCAGACCCGGCAGCTCCTGTTCCTCCCGGTCCTGCGTCAGGACGGCGTCCAGCGACGTCGCAGCGGCCGGCGCGCTGGCGTGGAGCCGCCGGCGGATCTCGGACTCGTGCGTGCACGCCGCGGCGAGCCGCAACGCGTCTTCCTCATCGAGCACTTGTGCTCTCCCCCTGATCGTCCGACCGGAGCCGGGCAGGCCTGGCCCGCCGCTCCCGGTCGGTCCCCACCTCCGTACGGGCACTGTGCCACTGGTGCGTTGACGGCGTTGTGGTGTCAAGAAGTTCGCTGCGTGATCGTGACGGAGCCGTAGTCGATCGTATGGAAAGTATGGAGATCTGGTGGGCGTTGACCGGATCGGAGCCTCCGTGTCCCCGCCCGCCCCGGTCATGGCGAACACGACAGTGCCCCAACGCCCGGGACCGGCGCAACATGTGGTCTGTTCGTCCCTCACTGACACCGCTGGCGATCCCGCCAGCCGCCCTCGATGAACAAGCCGGACCAGAAAGTCCCCAGCTCACAGGACTGTTTCCGGCATGGATGCAACACCGATGCCACATTCACGCACCGGCGGCGGCCGCACCAATCTGCTTCGCCGGCCCCTGCCAGCACCGGTCCGGCCCATCTTGCTGTTGATCCGGGCGACCAGTTGGCGGCCGATCAGGCGTAGTTGGGCCGCGGAGACGGGGTGGAGGTCGAGCCGTCCGGCCGCGAGGACCAGTCGCTGCCGGTCCAGTACTTCGCCACCTGACGGCCCCTCAACGTACCGGTGATCTTGGCGGTCAGTGGGTCGTACTCGGGGATGCAGGTCGCGTTGGGCGACACGTTGAGCTTGGCGGGGTCGCCGTTGACGCTCCACAGTTGGCTGCACGCCTCGATGGGCCGCGGGTGGCTGCCGCCGTCGGGGTCGCACGTGAGCGTCACCTCCCTGACGGGTCCGTCGTCGGCTGGCCGGACCAGGCGTGTGCCCTGCTCACAGCCCCGGTAGGCCCAACCCCACTCGCGCGGTTCCACCGCCCCCGGCGCGTCGCCGCGCACGCGGATGAAGTAAGCCTCCTAGCCGGCAGCGAGCGCCTTGAGCAGCCGGCGGGGCGGGGAGGTCTCTTCGAGGACATCTCCGTCGCAGTAGATGGGGGATGCGGTGGTCACGCGCTCATCGTGGCCCGGCGCCCACGGACCCGACGGCCTGAGAAAGTCGGCAGGCACCCGTTCGCATGATCCGGCCCCGCGAAGGCCTTGGTCCTGGCTCTGCGCGGCCGCGCCGATCAGCGGCTGCGGCGGACGAGGACCTTAAGCACCTCCCGGGCGTCGCGGCGGCGGGTTTCGGTTGGGGCGACGACCGCGGTGATGGCGGCGGTGGAGATGGCGAGGGCGTACCAGCAGCCGCTAGCCGCAGCGATGAGGGCGGCGTTCTGGAAGACGGTGGACATCGGGATCTCTCCAGTGGGTCGGAGCCGGATGGAGTCGCGGTCCGGCGGTAGCGGAGGTGACGGCCTGGGGCCCGCCCGGCTCGGGCGGTGTCCGGCGCCGGGCGGGCGGGGTGGGTCAGTTCGCGGTGGCGAGGTCCTGGAGCTGGCCGGCGAGGTCGTCGCTGGGGAGGCTGATCGGTCCGTACTCCTCGTCCCGCACGGGTTCGAGTTCGTCCAGGGCTTCGCGCAGCGCCGGGTCCGGCGGGTGCGGGACCGCTGTGGGGGCCCGGTAGTCACCGGCAATCGGCAGGCAGAGGAGGACGTAGTCCGCCAGCGGGGGCACCGCGGGCGGTCGTACGTCTCCCTTCGGGGGGCTTGCTTCCAGGCGGGCGGCCTCCAGGAACCAGTGCTGGGCGGCCTTCAACTCGCCCAGGCGGGCGTGGTGGAGGTAGAGGGCGTAGCAGGCGGTGGGTTCTTCGGCGCCGCCAGCGAACTGCCACCAGAATTGGGCTTCCTGGTAGCGGCCGACGAGGTAGAGCAGGCAGGCGAAGACGAGGGCGCCTCGGGGGTCGAGGCGGACGTCGGCGTCGTGGCCGAGTTGGTGGAGGGCGGAGCTGGCCCAGTCCTCGTTGATGACCATGCTGGCGAGGGTGAGCAGGTCGCGGTCGGCGTAGTCGTGGATGCTGAGGTTCTCGGGTCGGGGGCCGCCCGGTCGGCTGCGCTGGCGCTCGGTGGGTTGGCGGGCGGCGGGGACGGCAGGGGCGGAGGGCTCCAGGGAGGCGGAGGCGCTGCAGAAGCAGGTGTCCTGTCGGGCGGGGCGCTCGTCGGCGGTGCGGCGGGCGCGCTGGGTGGCGAGCCGCTGGGCGATGCGCCGGCGGCTGGATTCCGCATCGTAGATCGGTGTGGGGCCCGCGGCTCCGATGCCGCCCCCGGTCAGCAGGATGTCGAGCGGGTTCACGGATCACTCCTCGTCAGTCGTGCCGTCGGACTCCAGTGTCCGGCGTGGTGCGAGACGTCCTCGCAGCCGTGTTCTTGCCTGGGAGATCAGGGACCGGACCGTCCCTTCCTCGATGCCCATGACTTCCGCGATCTGGGGCGGTTCGTAGCAGCCGAGGAAGCGCAGTACGACGACGTCGTGCTGGCGTCCTGGCAGGTCCTGGATCGCGCGGGCGACGCTGATGCCGACTTCGAGGTCGCCGACCATGCTCTGGTCGATCTCCTCCAGCACCCGTTCGGCGCGCTTGATCAGCGCGTAGGCGAACGCGGCCTCCTCGATGAGTGCCAGTTGCTGGCGTCGCCAGTCGCACTCCGTCTCGACGACCCGGCGCAGCAGGGCCCAGGCGTAGGCGGCGGGGCGGGGCTGGCAGACGACGCGTTCCCAGGCCCCGGCGAGCGCGAGGAAGACATCCTCGACCAGTTCGCTGGCGACGTCGGCGTCGCCGAGGTGGGCAAACGCGTAGTCCATGTAGCGCTGGGCGTGGAGGTCGTGGAACCCGACGAAGGCTATGGGCAGTTCGGCCGGGATCGCTGCGGGGTTCGGTGCGCGGGTGCCGGCGGCGTCGGCCGCGTCGGCGGGCGGGGAGTCGCTCACCGGGACCCCCGGCTCGGGTCCGGCACCTCGCTGCGCGGAGCGGTGCGGCGGCGGCGGGCTGTCGATGCCGAGGTGGGCGCCGTGCAGGGGATGGCGCCCGCGTCGGCGTCGGCAGCCGCGGCGCGGGGGTCGCCGGGGAGTGCGGCGGCGGTGCCGGCCAAGGGGGGTACAGGGAGGGGGCTAGGGCCTGTTTTAGAAGGCGTCGAAGGTGTGCCTTGTTGGCCGCCCGGGGAAGCTCCGGGCGGCCAACCAGAGGATGAGGTCGCGGGCGAT
>NZ_JBHVPD010000170.1:0-11835 GCF_042887525.1 Kitasatospora sp. NPDC057936 | reverse complement strand
GCGTTGTCGTCGGTCGCCCGATGTCCCCCAGCCTGGCGGCCGGGAGGTGCCCCCACCGCATCGCCTCCCTCCTCCGCCTTGCGATGCACGCACCCGGACGCCGCCCGGCCCGCCCTCCGGGCGGACGACGGGGGTGTGAAGACAGGCCCCGCCGGCTCCGGCCGCGCGCACCCGAGGGCCGGGCGCCCGGTCGGCGGCAGGGCCGGCCGGGCGCTCAGCCGTGCGGTCGTCGGTGCGTGGGCGGACCGTCGCACACGGAAACCGCCGGAATCCGGACCGCACCGGTCAAGGAGTGCTCAGGCCACGGCACCAAGCGAATCCAGTCGATCTTGTGCATTCTCGTGCATTGGTTAGGCTTTCAAATGTTCGCAAGGTTAAAGTCGTTCCCATGCATGCCTGGCCCGCCTCCGAGGTTCCCGCCCTGCCTGGTCAGGGGCTCCCCCTCCACATCTTCGACACTGCAGCGGGCACGGTCCGCGAGGTCGTGCCGCAGGACGGCACCGCCCGGATCTACGTCTGCGGCATCACCCCCTACGACGCGACCCACATGGGCCACGCCGCCACCTACAACGCCTTCGACCTGGTGCAGCGGGTGTGGAAGGACGCCGGTCACGACGTCCTGTACATCCAGAACGTCACCGACGTCGACGACCCGCTGCTGGAGCGCGCCGTCGCCACCGGGCAGGACTGGACGGCCCTGGCCGAGCGCGAGACGGCGCTGTTCCGCGAGGACATGACCGCGCTGCGGCTGCTCCCGCCGGCCCACTACATCGGCGCCGTCGAGTCCATCCCGTGGATCGTGCCGATCGTCCAGAAGCTGCTGGCCAGTGGCGCCGCCTACGAGGTCGACGGCGACATCTACTTCTCGGTCGACTCCGACCCGCACTTCGGCGAGGTCTCCGGCCTGACCCGCGAGGCCATGCGCCCGGTCTTCGCCGAGCGCGGCGGCGACCCGGACCGCCCCGGCAAGCGCAACCCGCTCGACGCGCTGCTCTGGCTGGCCGCCCGCCCCGGCGAGCCCGCCTGGGACACCGAGCTCGGCCACGGCCGCCCCGGCTGGCACATCGAGTGCGTCGCGATCGCGCTGCAGTACCTCGGCATGTCCTTCGACGTCCAGGGCGGCGGCAGCGACCTGTCCTTCCCGCACCACGAGATGGGCGCCTCGCACGCCCAGGTCGCCACCGGCGCCCACCCGTACGCGAAGGCGTACGTGCACGCCGGCATGGTCGCGCTGGACGGCAAGAAGATGTCCAAGTCCCGCGGCAACCTGGTCTTCGTCTCGGCGCTGCGCCGCGAGGGCGTCGACCCGGCGGCGATCCGCCTGGCCCTGCTCTCGCACCACTACCGCGAGGACTGGGAGTGGACCAAGGCCGTCCTGGACGAGGCCGTCGAGCGCCTCGCCCGATGGCGCGCCGCGGTCTCCCGGCCGGACGGCCCGGCCGCGGAGGCGCTGCTCGCCGAGGTCCGCGCCGCGCTCGCGGACGACCTCGACGCGCCGGCCGCGCTGGCCGCCGTCGACCGCTGGGCGGCGCTCCAGGAGACCGACGGCGGCACCGACATCGGCGCCCCCGGCCTGGTCACCCGTACCGTCGACGCCCTGCTCGGCGTCGCGCTGTAGCACCGTCGGGTCCTGTAGGACCGTCATACGCCGAAGGGGCGCCAGGACCGATCGTCCTGACGCCCCTTCGGCCGTTCCGTCCTACTCGTCGTCCGCGGAGCCCTCCGGCGCCTCCCGGGTGGTCCCGGGCGCCTCCGGCTCGGCCGGCCGCTCCGCGGTGGCGTGCCCGGCCACCGGCTTCTCGCCGGTCGGACCGACGTTCTCCCGGCGGCGCAGGTAGCGCTCGAACTCGCGGGCGATCGCGTCACCGGAGGCCTCCGGCAGCTCCGCGGTGTCCTGCGCCTCCTCCAGCTGCTGGACGTACTCGGCCACCTCGCTGTCCTCGGCGGCCAGCTGGTCGACGCCCAGCTGCCAGGCCCGGGCGTCCTCGCCGAGCTCGCCCGGCGGGATCCGCAGGTCGAGCAGGTCCTCCAGCTTGTTGATCAGGGCCAGGGTCGCCTTGGGGTTGGGCGGCTGCGCGACGTAGTGCGGCACCGCCGCCCACAGCGTCACGGCCGGCACCCCGGCGTGCGTGCAGGCCTCCTGCAGCACCCCGACGATCCCGGTCGGGCCCTCGTACCGGCTCTCCTCCAGGTCCAGCCGGCGGGCCAGATCGGGGTCGGAGGTGACGGCGCTGACCGGCACCGGACGGCTGTGCGGGGTGTCGCCGAGCAGCGCGCCCAGGATCACCACCAGCTCGACACCCAGCTCGTGCGCGAAGCCCAGCAGCTCGTTGCAGAACGAACGCCAGCGCATGCTCGGCTCGATGCCGCGCACCAGGACGACGTCCCGGGTCTTGGGCTCCGTCACCCGGATCACCGAGAGCCGGGTGGTGGGCCAGGTGATCCGGCGGATGCCGCCGTCCATCCAGACCGTGGGACGGTTGACCTGGAAGTCGTAGTAGTCCTCCGCGTCCAGGGCCGCGAACACCTTGCCGCCCCAGGTCTCGTCCAGGTGCGCCAGGGCCGCGGAGGCGGCGTCGCCCGCGTCGTTCCAGCCTTCGAAGGCGCAGACCATCACCGGGTCGATCAACTCGGGGACATCTTCCAGCTCGATCACCCGGCGTCTCCCTCCGAACTCCTCATCGCCCATGGAACTCCTCGCTCCACGGTCCCTACCTGCCCAGCCTACGGGCTTTGATGCGCGTCACGGCCGGGGCACCGGGACAGTCTGGGGGACCGGGCCGCCATGATCCAGCGGTTATCCGCAGGTCCGGTCACAGGAGCGCGGCGACGGTGGGCAGGTAGCCGCGGGCCTGGCCGTCGGCGGTGGGGTGGAAGGACTCCCACAGGTGGGAGACCACGATGCCGTTGATCCACTCCTCCTTGCCGCCGCCGCACGTGCCGTGCCCGTCGAAGACCGGCCGGACGTCCGCGAAGGCGAACCCGTGGGCCTCGGACTGACGGCGGATCAGCTCGTCCAGGCGGTCGGTGAGGGCGTTGAACCGCTGCCGCCTGGACTCGGTGGCGAGCAGGCAGGTGGTGCCGGTCTGGAGCAGCCGGGGGTAGCCGGTGACGACGACCCGGGCGGCCGGGGCGGCGGCGCGCACCGCCGAGTAGAGCGCGTCGAGGCGGCCGGGCAGGTCGTCGTCCAGGTGGTGCGCGGCGGTGTCGAGGGTGCGCTCGCAGCGGGCGTCGGTGGTGAGCGGCTGGAGGCAGTCGACGGCCGCCGAGGTGAAGCCGAGGTCGTTGCCGCCCACGGTGAGGGTGACCACCGTGGTGTCCGCGGCGACCTTCGGCAGCTGGTCGCGGCGGACGTCGTCGGCCCCGGCGGCGCTGCACGCGGCGTCGGTGAGGGCGGCGCCGTGCGCCGCGGCCCACAGGGCGGGGTAGCCGCGGCCGCTGCGGTGGCAGTCGCCGCTGGCGGGGTCGTAGGAGCCGGCCGCGACCCCGGCCGCGTAGGAGTCGCCGAGCGCGGCGTACCTGGGGGCCGGGTCGGCCACGGCCGGGGCGGCGAGGGCGGCGCAGAGCAGGGGGACGGCGGCCAGGGCGGCGACCGGGCGGGGGAGCGGCACGGCGGTTCTCCGGGGTCCGGGCGGGCCGGGCGCGGTCCGCCTCGGCCCATCGGGCACGGATCGTAGTCGATCGACTACCCGGCGTCGTGGCGTGCCCGCCGGGCGGGGCGGCGCGATGATGGACAACGGGGCCGGGCGGCGGGCGTGAGGAGCCGGACCGATGAACCGATGGCTGTGGATCGGCGCGGGCGTGGCGGCGGTGGCCGCCGGCACCGCGGTGGTGGCGGCGGACCGCGCGGGCCGCCGGCTCCCGGTGGAGCACGTCACCGAGGGCGGACTGGAACTCTCCCAGCCGCCCGGCGCGGTCTGGGACGTGCTGACCGACATCGACCTCTACCCCGCCTGGCGCCCCGACCTGACCCACGTCGAGCGGCTGCCCGCGGCGGCCGGCGGCCGGGAGCGCTGGCGCGAGTACGACCGGCACGGGCACACCACGTACGAGGTGGTCGCCAGCGAGGCCCCGCACCGCCTGGTGACCGGCATCGCCGACCCGGACCTGCCGTACGGCGGCACCTGGACGTACGTCCTGACGCCGGCGGGCCGGGGCTGCCTGCTGACCGTCACCGAGCGCGGCGAGGTCCGCAAGCCGCTGTACCGCGCGGTCTCCCACTACGTGACCGGCGAGGACGTGACCGTCCACCGCTACCTCGGCGCCCTCGCCCATCGCATGGCCTGAGCCCGGGGCGCAGCTACCCGACCCAGCCCCGCCGGTACTGCGCCCAGTCCTCGGGCGTCGCCGCGAAGTCCACGTACAGCGCGACGCCGAAGGCCGGGCGGTGCAGGTCCTCGCGGGCGAGGCCCAGCCGGACGCCGCGCACGGCCGCGTCGACCGTCTCGGCGCCGCCCCGGTGCGCCCAGGTGTCGTCCCAGTAGAACGGCAGGCCCATCAGCAGGTCGACGTCCTTCGGCGTGGCCTCCAGGGCCAGTTCGGTCTGCAGGGCGACGTAGCCGCCGAACAGCGGCTCGGTCTGCATGCTGGTGTCGTACGTCATCACCGCGATCTGGTCGACCCGGCGGGCGGTCGCGGTGAAGTAGGCCTGGTCCCACCACTTGCCGTGCCCGCTGAGGGCGATCCCCGCGGTGTGCAGGCCGGGCAGGGGGTCGATCTGCGGGGCGGCGACGGAGAGCTTGGCGCCGCGCCCGGCGGTCACCGCCCGGACCTGGTCGAGGAGGGCGAGCCAGCCGGCCGAGCCGGGGCGGATCGGCTCCATGTCGAAGTGCACCCCGTCGAAGCCGAGGTCCAGCACCTGCCGGGCGGAGGCGGTGACCCGGTCCCGGGTGGCCGCGTCCTCCAGGTCGAGGGCGTCCTTCTCGGGCTTGACCTCGTCACCCAGCCAGCCCTGCACCCGGATCTTCGGCAGTTCCCGGTGCACCGCCTCGACGAACCACTGCGCGCGCGGCTGGACGGTCGGCGGCAGCGAGCCGTCGTGCTCCAGCGGGCCGGTGTGGACGTACAGGTCGCGGATGCCGGTGCCGTCGAGCTGCCGGGCGAGCGCCGCGACGTCGGCGTCGGTCTTGCGGCCGTCCACCCAGGCGTGGCCGAGCCAGACGGCGTCCCGGCCGCGGGTGCGGGCGTCGGGCGAGAGCCGGCCGACGTCGTGCAGGCGCAGCGCGACGAGCAGTCCCCCGATCGTGGCCACCGGAACGGCCGCGGCCACGGCGAGCGCGACCAGCGCCCTGCGCCACCACGACCAGCCCCGCCAGCGGGCCCCGAATGCGCTGAACGGCACCGTCAGTGCCCGGCCCATCCGTCCCGCGGACGTGCGTGCGCGCCCCAACCGATTGCTCCCCCCTTGCGGCCGAGCGTTCAGGATACGAAATGCACAGTCGCGCCGGGCCGTGGGACGGATACCCTGGCCACGTGCGCGCCCGACCAAGCGGGAGCGCAAAGCCGACAGCCGTCGCACCAGGGAGAAGCCCCATGGCCACTGCAGCCGAACCGTCCATCACTCAGCAGAGCCGCGCGAACGCGTTGCGCGAGGCCCTCGCCACCCGGGTGGTGGTCGCCGACGGGGCGATGGGCACCATGCTCCAGGCCCAGGACCCGACCATGGAGGACTTCCAGGACCTGGAGGGCTGCAACGAGGTCCTGAACCTCACCCGCCCCGACATCGTCCGGTCCGTCCACGAGGCCTACTTCGCGGTGGGCGTGGACTGCGTCGAGACCAACACCTTCGGTGCCAACTTCGCCGCGCTCGGCGAGTACGACATCCCCGAGCGCATCTTCGAGCTGTCCGAGGCCGGCGCCCGGATCGCCCGCGAGGTCGCCGACGCGCACACCGCCGCCGACGGCCGCACCCGCTGGGTGCTCGGCTCGATCGGGCCCGGCACCAAGCTGCCCACCCTCGGCCACGCCCCGTACGAGGCCCTGCGCGACGGCTTCCAGGAGAACGCGGCCGGCCTGATCGCCGGCGGCGCCGACGCCCTGCTGGTCGAGACCAGCCAGGACCTCCTGCAGACCAAGGCCGCGATCCTCGGCTCCAAGCGCGCCCTCGCCGCGGCCGGCCTGGACCTCCCGGTGCTGGTGCAGGTGACGGTGGAGACCACCGGCACGATGCTGCTCGGCTCGGAGATCGGCGCCGCGCTCACCGCGCTGGAGCCGCTCGGCGTCGACTACATCGGTCTCAACTGCGCCACCGGCCCGGCCGAGATGAGCGAGCACCTGCGCTACCTGGCCAAGAACGCCCGGATCGGCCTGTCCTGCATGCCGAACGCGGGCCTGCCGGTGCTCGGCAAGGACGGCGCCCACTACCCGCTGTCCCCGGCCGAACTGGCCGAGGCGCACGACGTGTTCACCCGCGAGTACGGGCTGTCGCTGGTGGGCGGCTGCTGCGGCACCACGCCGGAGCACCTGCGCGCGGTGGTCGAGCGCGTCCAGGGCCGCGCGATCGCCCCGCGCACGCCGCAGCCGGATCCGTCGGCGGCGTCGCTGTACCAGGCGGTGCCGTTCCGCCAGGACACCTCGTACCTCGCGATCGGCGAGCGCACCAACGCCAACGGCTCGAAGAAGTTCCGCGAGTCGATGCTGGCCGGCGACTGGCAGGCCTGCGTGGAGATCGCCCGCGACCAGATCCGGGACGGCTCCCACCTGCTGGACCTGTGCGTCGACTACGTCGGCCGCGACGGCGTCGCCGACATGAAGGAGATCGCCGGCCGCCTGGCGACCGCCTCGACCCTGCCGATCGTCCTGGACTCCACCGAGCCGCCCGTGCTGCAGGCCGGCCTGGAGGCGCTCGGCGGGCGCGCGGTGCTCAACTCGGTCAACTACGAGGACGGCAACGCCCCCGACTCGCGCTTCGGCAGGATCGCCTCGCTGGCCCGCGAGCACGGCGCCGGCCTGATCGCGCTGACCATCGACGAGGAGGGCCAGGCCCGCACCGCGGACAAGAAGGTCGAGATCGCCGAGCGGCTGATCGCCGAGCTCACCGCGGACTACGGCATCGACGAGGGCTCGATCCTGGTCGACTGCCTCACCTTCACCCTGGCCACCGGGCAGGAGGAGTCCCGGCGGGACGGCATCGAGACGATCGGGGCGATCCGCGAGCTCAAGCGCCGCCGCCCGGACGTGCAGACCACCCTCGGCCTGTCCAACATCTCCTTCGGCCTCAACCCGGCCGCCCGCGTCGTCCTCAACTCGGTCTTCCTGCACGAGTGCGTCGAGGCCGGCCTGGACTCGGCGATCGTCCACGCGTCGAAGATCCTGCCGATCTCCCGGATCCCCGAGGACCAGCGCGAGGCCGCCCTCGACCTGGTCTACGACCGCCGCCGGGACGGCTACGACCCGCTGCAGCGCCTGCTGGAGCTGTTCGAGGGCGTCTCCTCGGCCTCGGTGAAGGCGTCCAAGGCGGAGGAGCTGGCCGCGCTCCCGCTGGACGAGCGGCTCCAGCGCCGGATCATCGACGGGGAGCGCAACGGCCTGGAGGCCGACCTGGACGAGGCGCTCACCGCGCGGCCCGCGCTGGAGATCATCAACGAGACCCTGCTGTCCGGCATGAAGGTGGTCGGCGAGCTGTTCGGCTCGGGCCAGATGCAGCTGCCGTTCGTGCTCCAGTCCGCCGAGGTCATGAAGACCGCGGTGGCGCACCTGGAGCCGCACATGGAGAAGTCCGACTCGGAGGGCAAGGGCACGATCGTGCTGGCCACCGTCAAGGGCGACGTCCACGACATCGGCAAGAACCTGGTCGACATCATCCTGTCCAACAACGGCTACAACGTCGTCAACCTCGGCATCAAGCAGCCGGTTTCGGCGATCCTGGACGCCGCGCAGGAGCACCGGGCCGACGTCATCGGGATGTCCGGGCTGCTGGTCAAGTCGACCGTGATCATGAAGGAGAACCTGGAGGAGCTCAACCAGCGCAAGCTGGCGGCCGACTACCCGGTGATCCTCGGCGGCGCCGCGCTCACCCGGGCGTACGTCGAGCAGGACCTCCACGAGATCTACGAGGGCGAAGTCCGGTACGCCCGCGACGCGTTCGAGGGCCTGCGGCTGATGGACGCGCTGATCGCCGTCAAGCGCGGCGTGCCCGGCGCGGTGCTGCCCGAGCTCAAGCAGCGCCGGCACGCCCGGGTCGAGGTGGAGGAGCCGGAGCCGGAGGTCAACCTCGGCCAGATCCGCTCCGACGTCGCCGTCGACAACGCCGTGCCCGTCCCGCCGTTCTGGGGCGACCGCATCGTCAAGGGCATCCCGTTCGCCGACTACGCGTCCTGGCTGGACGAGGACGCGCTGTTCAAGGGCCAGTGGGGCCTGAAGGCGGCGCGCTCCGGCGAGGGGCCGTCGTACGAGGAGCTGGTGGAGACCGAGGGCCGCCCGCGGCTGCGCGCCTGGCTGGACCGGCTGCAGACCGAGGGCTGGCTGGAGGCGGCCGTGGTCTACGGCTACTACCCGGCCAACTCCAAGGGCGACGACCTGATCGTCTTCCACGAGGACGGCACCGAGCGCACCCGCTTCACCTTCCCCCGCCAGCGGCGCGGGCGCCGGCTCTGCCTGGCCGACTTCTTCCGCCCGGAGGAGTCCGGCGTGCGGGACGTCGTCGGCCTGCAGGTGGTCACCATGGGCAACCGGATCTCGGAGGCGGCCAACGAGCTGTTCGCCGGGAACTCCTACCGCGACTACCTGGAGCTGCACGGCCTCTCGGTGCAGCTGGCCGAGGCGCTGGCCGAGTTCTGGCACGCCCGGGTCCGCTACGAGCTCGGTTTCTCCGGCGAGGACCCGCAGGACGTCAAGGACATGTTCGCGCTCAAGTACCGCGGTGCCCGCTTCTCGCTCGGCTACGGCGCCTGCCCGGAGCTGGAGGACCGCGCCAAGATCGCCGAGCTGCTGAAGCCCGAGCGGATCGGCGTGGTGCTCTCCGAGGAGTTCCAGCTCCACCCGGAGCAGTCCACGGACGCGATCGTGATCCACCACCCGGAGGCGAAGTACTTCAACGCCCGGTAACCAGGACGCCCCCGCGCGTTCGCTCTTTTCCGGCGAACCGGGCGTATCCTTGATGATCCTGAACGGGCCGGTCCGCTCACCAGCGGGCCGGCCCGTGCCATCCCCGGAGCACCTGCGGGGCACTCGGAAGGATCACCATGACCAGCATCTCCACCGCCGTCGCGGCGCTCGACCACGGGGACGACCGCGGCCTGCAGGCGGTGCTGCTGGACATGGACGGGACGCTGGTCGACACCGAGGACTTCTGGTGGCAGGCCGAGGCCTCGCTGTTCGCCGAGCTCGGCTACGCGCTCGACGAGGCGGACCGCGCCCAGGTGGTGGGCGGCCCGATGAGCCGGGTGATCGACTACCTGCTCGCCAGGACCGGCGTCGACCTCTCCCCGGCCGACCTGACGGTGCTCATCAACCAGCGCTTCGTCGACCTGCTGGGCGGCGGCGTGCCGCTCATGCCGGGCGCCGAGCGGCTCCTCAATACCCTTGCCGCGCACGGGATCCCGGCCGCCCTGGTGTCGGCCTCGCACCGGCACATCATCGACATCGTGCTGCGCTCGCTGGGCGCCGAGCACTTCGCCTTCACCGTCGCCGGGGACGAGGTGCCGCGCACCAAGCCGCACCCGGACCCGTACCTGGAGGCGGCCCGCCGGCTGGGCGCGGAACCGGCCCGCTGCGTGGTGGTCGAGGACGCGCCGACCGGGGTGAAGGCGGCCGAGGCGGCCGGCTGCCCGGTGATCGCGGTGCCCTCGGTCGCGCGGATCGAGTCGGCCCCCGGGCGGCTGGTGCTGTCCTCGCTGGAGCAGGTCGACCTCGAACTGCTGCGCTCGCTGGTCGCCTCGCGCGTGTGATTGTGGTCTCATTGCCCCGGCGGCCTACCGACCGGTAAGGGGCCCCGGGTGGCCCGATCCGGTGGTCATCGGGGGAGAAAACGGGCATTGGCCGACAACTCGTCGGGGGAGCCGGGCTGCCCCGGATCACCGTGTCCCAAACGTCATCCACGCGGGTATCGGTCGTGCGTGTTCGATATGGCACGCTACTCCAGTTCGTTCCCGCCCTCGCAGCCCTGCCACCGCCGCCGACGGGTACCCCCGGTCCCGGCGCCGGTCGCACGACGCGCACCCCAGAAGGACGCGCCCCGTGAAGACTTCCGCTGAACGCCTGGCAGTACTCGGCTGCGCCGGCCTGGTCGCCGTGACGGTGGCCGGCTGCGGATCCGTCACCGACGCGGTCAAGGGCGGCGGCGGCAGCAGCTCGGTCACCATGGGCACCGCCCAGCTCACCAGCGTGCTGGACCCGGCCGGGTCCTACGACTCCGGCTCCTGGCTGATCCTGCGCAACACCTTCCAGTCGCTGCTGGTCTTCCCCGCCGCCTCCAGCTCGCCCTCCCCGGACGCCGCGCAGTCCTGCGAGTTCACCACCGGCGACTCCACCCAGTACCACTGCGTGCTGCGCCCCGGCCTCAAGTTCTCCAACGGCCACCCGCTGACCGCCGCCGACGTCGTGTTCTCGATCGAGCGCACCAAGAAGATCAACGACAAGAACGGCCCGTCCGGGCTGCTCTCCTCGATCAAGTCCGTCGAGGCCAAGGGCGACAACGAGGTGGTCTTCCAGCTCACCGCGCCCGACGCGACCCTCCCGGCCAAGCTCGCCAGCCCGGTCGGCGCGATCGTCGACCACCAGGTGTACCCGGCCGACTCGCTGCTGCCCAACGACAAGCTGGTCGGCTCCGGCCCGTACAAGCTCGACTCGGTCGAGGCCCTGGGCGGCGGCGGCAAGAGCATCGGCAAGGTCGCGCTGTCGGCCAACGACAAGTACAACGGCGACGTCAAGCTGCGGAACAGCAAGTTCACCGTCCGCTACTACGACCAGGCCGCCGACCTGAAGGCCGCGCTCGACAAGGGCGACGTCGACCTCACCGACGACAGCCTGGACCCGAACACCGCCGCCCAGATCCGCTCCGACCAGCAGGGCGGCAAGGGCGACCTCCAGGTCGTCGAGGGCGACAGCAACAACACCCGCTCGCTGGTCTTCAACACCAAGGACGCGGTCGTCGGCAACGTCGCCGTCCGCCAGGCCGCCGCCGCGCTGCTCGACCGCAAGGCGCTCGCCCGCGACGTCTTCGCCCGCACCGTCCAGCCGCTGTACTCGATGGTCCCGGCCGGCGTCACCGGCCACAACACCGTCTTCTTCGACAAGTACGGCGACCAGGACGTCAGCAAGGCCAAGAAGTTCCTCACCGACGCCAAGGTGCAGCTGCCCGTCAAGATCACCCTCACGTGGTCCCGCTCGCGGGCCGGCGCGGCCGAGGCCGACACGGTGAAGAAGCAGCTGGAGACCGGCGGCCTGTTCCAGGTGACGGTCCAGCAGGAGGCCGACTGGGACAAGTACAAGGCCGGTTTCGCCGACGGCAAGTACCAGGCCTACATCCTCGGCTGGTTCGCCGACTACCCGGACGCCGACAACTACATCAGCCCGCTGGTCGTCGACGGCGGCGTCTACCACGACGGCTGGGACGACCCGCGGATCAGCCAGAAGCTGGTGCCGGACGGCCTCAAGATGACCGACCGCGGCGCGGCGGCCGGCAACTACAACCAGATCCAGTCGATCGTCGCCGACAACGCTCCGCTCGTCCCGCTGTTCCAGGACAAGGCGTTCTACGCGGCCCGCTCGTACATCACCGGGGTCGAGTCCACCGTCGACACCACCGGCGTCTTCCGCTTCGGCGAGATCGGCCGCAGCAGCAAGTAGCGCCCGACGGCGACGGCCCGTCCGCTTCCCCCGGTGCGGGAGGCGGAC
>NZ_JBHVPD010000169.1:0-12060 GCF_042887525.1 Kitasatospora sp. NPDC057936 | reverse complement strand
CCGCCCCCTCCGCCCCCCCCGGGGCCGGGGCCTCCCCCCCGGGTGGGTGGGTGGGGTACGCCGCCCCCCCCCACGCCCCACTCCCACGCGTCCCTCTACATCCGACCGCCCGCGGCCGCATCACCGGTCGGCATTCGCTGATGCCGGTGATGCGGCCGCGGGCGGGGAATTGGGTCAGCGGTCGAGGTCGATCATGAAGCGCCTCGTCCCCGGACCGACCGTGTCGGCGTGGATCGAGCCACGGGCGCGGTCGAAGTCCCCGGTGCCGCCGGTGATCGCGTTGTCGAACGAAGGCGGCGGGCCCGGGTTGAGGTTGCCGAAGACCATCCCCTGGGCGGTGATCTGGCCACCGGGGAGGGTGTAGGTCACGGTGCACTCCTCGGCGCCACCGTTGTCGGTGCGGGTGGTGGTGCAGGTGCCGCCGGTCTCGCCGACCTGGTTGCCGTCCAGATCGGAGAGCACCGAGCGGAAGACGGTCCGGTCGCCCTGGGCGGGGGCGCCGCCGGGGTTGACGGGGAAGAACGACTGCTGGGCGAGGCGGCCGATGAGGGTGATGACCCGGTCGCGGGCCTGGGGGACGGGCGATTCGGTGTTCGTCGCGGCCGTCGCGACGGGGGCGGAGGCGAGGAGGGTGACCAGCGCGGCGGCCGTGCCGAGGCAGGCCGTTCTCACAGGGCGCATTCGTGTGGCTCCTGAAGTCGGTGTTCATGAGGGGTCGGGCGGCTCATTCATAACCTCGGCCCTGCCGTCGCCCGGAACGTCCCGGCACGACCCACCGGCAGATTCGTCCGCGCGGACCACCCGGGGCGGGTCCCCGGCCGGCGTTCGCCGCTGCCGCGCGCACCGCGCCGTTCGACGCCTCCGCGGAGGTCATGGCCACGGTCGCCGCCTGAAGCGGGTGGGAGGTGAGGGCGTTTGTCGGTCGGGAGTGACAGGGTGGGGAGCATGTGCGGCCGTTTCGTCTCCACCACCACGCCCCAGGACCTCGTCGGCCTGCTCGGCGAGCTCCGCTGGGACCCCGCCGAGGCCCTCGCCCCGAGCTGGAACGTCGCCCCGACCGACCCCGTCCCGGCGGTGCTCGAACGGGTCGACCGCGAGACCGGCGAGTTGCTGCGGCAGTTCCGGCCGCTGCGGTGGGGCCTCGTCCCGTCCTGGTCCAAGGACGCCTCCGGCGGCGCCCGCATGATCAACGCGCGCTCGGAGACCGTCCACGAGAAGCCCGCCTTCCGCAAGGCCTTCACCGCCCGGCGGTGCGTGATCCCGGCGGACGGCTACTTCGAGTGGCGCGAGGTCCCGGCGGAGGCCGACCGCAAGAAGTTCAAGCAGCCGTACTTCCTCAGCACCGGCTCGGTGATGCTGATGGCCGGGCTGTACGAGTTCTGGCGCGACCGCACCCTCGCCGAGGACGACCCCGCCGCCTGGCTCGCCACCGCGACCATCATCACCACCGACGCGACGGACACCGCCGGCCGCGTCCACGACCGCATGCCGCTCACCATCGCCCCGGACGACGTGCCCACCTGGCTCGCCCCGGACGTCACCGACGCCACCGAGCTGCACCACCTGCTGCGCCGCCCCGCCGACGGCGCCCTGCGCGTGCGGGCCGTGTCGACGGCCGTCAACAGCGTGCGCTCCAACGGCCCGGAACTGCTCGACGGCGCCGAGGACCCACTGGGGCTCGCGGACTGACGGCGCGCGGTGGCAGCGCGGAGTGGCAGTGCGCGGTGGCAGCGCGGAGTGGCAGTGCGGCCTGACGGTGCGGCCTGACGGCGCATCACCCACCTGCCCAAATCCGCTGACAGCCCGCTGATCTCCCGTTACCGTTGGCGAGCAAGCGTCAACGGGGGGGGTGGGCAGCACGGTGATCACGTCGATGACGACGCACGCCCGGCCCGAGGGCGGCCTGCCCGACCACGACGCGTTCGAGCAGCGCCGCCGCCCGTCCGCGCCCTCCACCACCGCCGTCAACCCGCACACCGAGCAGCGCAGCGTCGTCCTGCCGCCCGCCGCCGCGCGGGCCGCGCTCAGCGTCGAGGCCACCCCGCCCTGGCACAACCTCCCGCCGCGCTCCGGCGGCGGCTTCGTCGGGCGGGACGCCGCGCTCCAGGCCATCGGCGAGGCGCTCGCGGACGGCGACGGCAGCGGGCTCGTCACCCAGGCCACCACGCTCCACGGCCTCGGCGGCGTCGGGAAGACCACGCTCGCCCTGCACTACGCCTACGCCCACGCCGACCACTACCGGCTGATCTGGTGGATCACCGCCGAGTCCGAGGAGCAGCTCGCCGAGGCCTTCGCGGACCTCGCCGTCCAGCTGTACCCGTCGTGGGCGCTCACCGCCACCCCGGGCCAGCAGGTCGAGTGGGCGCTGGCCTGGCTGCGCGCGCACGACCGCTGGCTGCTCGTGTTCGACAACGCCGAGGACCCGCTCCACCTCACCCCCTACCTCGGCCGCCTGCTCGGCTGCGGCCACCAGCTCGTCACCAGCCGGCGCGCGAGCGGCTGGCACCCGGGCATCCGGCGGGTGCGGATCGACGTGCTCGACGGGCCCGAGGCCGCCCGGCTGCTGTGCGACACCGCCTACCCGGGCAGCGCCGTGGACGCCGACGAGCAGGCCGAGGCCCGCTCGCTCGCCGACGAGCTCGGCCACCTGCCGCTCGCCCTCGCCCAGGCCGGGGCGTTCGTCCAGCAGACCCGCACCACGTTCGCGGCCTACCGCCGCCGCCTGCTGCGCTCCACCGGCCCCAGCACGGGCACCCGCCCGTCCACCGTCGAGACGGTCGCGCGGCTGTGGCAGACGACGCTGCACACCGTCCAGACCACCGCGCCGTTCGCCGTCGAGCTGCTGCGCACCCTCGCCTGGTACGCCCCCGAGGCGCTGCCGCGCGAGGCCCTGGTGCCGTTCGGTGCGCGCCGGCCGGACGAGGTCGCGGCCGGGCTCCGGCTGCTCGCCGACTACAACCTGATCACCCTCGGCACGTCCACGGTCGCCGTGCACCGGCTGCTGCAGAGCGTGCTGCGCACCGCGGACGGCGGGCGGCGGATGCGCGAGCGCGCCGAGCAGCAGCTCGCCGAGGCGGCGGCGCGGCTGTGGCCGGCGTCCGACCCGCGGATCCGCCGGGCGCTGCTGCCGCACATCCGCGAGCTGGCCGCCACCGGCCCGTCCGAGCGGCCGACGGCGCGGACGGTCGCGCTCTACCGCCTGGCGGCGGAGGAGTTCACCGACAAGGCGCAGCGGGTGTTCGCGCTCCCGCTGGTGACGGCACTGGCGGACGGCCAGGCCCGGCTGCTGGGCACCTACCACCCCGACACGGTCGCGACCCGAGGCCGGCTCGCCGAGCTGCACGCGCGCACCGGCGATCCGGCCCGGGCCATCGCGCTGACGCGGTCCGTCATCGCCGACCGCCTGCACCTGCTCGGCCCGGACGACCCGGCGGTGCTCGGCGACCGCAACACGCTCGGCCACGCGTACCGGCGGTCGGGCCAGCACGCGCTGGCCGTCGAGGAGTTCGGCTCGGTCGTGGCGGACCGGACCAGGGTGCTCGGCGCCGACCACCCGGACACCCTGTCCAGCCGGGCGGGCCTCGCGTACGCGCTACAGGTGGCCGGGCGGCACGCGGAGGCGGTGGCCGAGTTCGAGCGCGTGCTGGCCGACGCCGCCCGCGTCCTCGGCCCCGACCACCCGGACACGCTGACCCGCCGGATCGGCCTGGCCTTCGCCCAATTGACGGCGGGCGAGCACCGGTTGGCCGTCGCCCTGTACGAGGAGGCGGTGGCCGACCGCACCCGCGTGCTGGGCCCGGACCACCCCGACACGCTGACGAGCCGCGGCTGGCTGTCCGCCGCGCACGCCGTCGCCGGCGACCACCCGGCGGCGGTGGCCGGCTACGAGGCGGTCGTGCGCGACCGCACGCGCGTCCAGGGCCCGGACCACCCGCAGACGCTCGCCGCCCGCTGCCGCCTCGCCCTCGCGCGCAGCGACGCGGGCAGCCCGGCCGCGGCCCTCGCGGAGTACACGGAGGCCGTCGCCGACTACGGCCGCTCCCTCGGCCCCGACCACCCCGAGACGCTCGCCGCCCGCACCGGCCTCGCCCGCGCGCACCGCGAGGCGGGCCGCTACCGGCGGGCGGTCGAGCTCCACCGCGCGCTGGTGCAGGACCGCGAGCGTGTCCAGGGGCCGGACCACCCGGACGTCCTGGAGGAGCGCGGCGACCTCGCGTTCGCGCTGCGCCTCGCCGGGCCGGCCGCGCAGGAACTGCCGGAGCGGGAGCGGCTGGTGGCCGACCGCATCCGGCTCCACGGCCCGGACCACCCGCACACCCTCGCCGAACGCCACCGCCTCGCCTGGGCGTTGCAGGCCGCCGGTCGTCCGCGGGCGGCGCTCGCGGAGTGGGAGCGGCTGGTCGAGGAGCACGCCCGCGTCCACGGCCCGGACCACGGGGAGACGCTCAACGCCCGCCTGGGCCTCGCGCAGGCCTGCGGCGCCGCCGGCGACCACCGGCGCAGGGCCGAGCTGTGCGACGCGCTGGTCGAGGACCGCACCCGGGTCCAGGGGGCGGACCACCCCGACACCCTCGGTGCCCGCCGCTGGCAGGCGCTGGCCCACGGGGAGGCGGGGGACCACCGTCACGCGCTCGCGTTGCTCACGGCGCTCGCGGCCGACGCGGCCCGCATCCAGGGGCCGGACCACCCCGACACCCTCGACAGCCTCTACTGGCTGGCCACCGCACACCAGCGCGTGGGTGACCACCGCAGCGCTCTGGCGGTCTACACCGGGCTGGTGGCCGACCGCACCCGCGTGCTGGGCCCCGACCACCCCGACACCCTGGACGCCCGGCACTGGCTCGCCGCGACACACCGGGACACCGACGACCCCCGCACGGCCGTCAGGCTGTACGAGGAGCTGGCCGCCGACCGGGCGCGCGTCGAGGGCCCGCACCACCCCGCCACCCTGGGCGACCTCCTGGCCCTCGCCCGCTGCCTGACGGTCACGAGCGAGCACCACCGCGCGCTCGCCCTCTACCCGACGCTGGTCACCATCGGCACCCGCGTCCTCGGCGCCGACCACCCCACCACGCTCGGCATCCGCTGGTGGCAGGCCCACGCACACCAGGTGGCCGTCGACCACGCCCGCTCGCTCGAACTCTTCGAGGCCCTGGTCGCCGACAGCACCCGGATCCACGGCCCCGACCACCACGAAACGCTCACCAATCGCTGGTGGCAGGCCACGGCGCACCGCCTCGCCGACGACCACGCCCGCGCCCTCGAACTCTTCGACGTCCTCGTCACCGACAACGCCCGGATCCACGGCCCCGACCACCACGAAACGCTCCAGGCCCGCTCCGGCCTGGCCTGGGCCTGCTCCGCCGCACGGAGCCACCGCCGTGCCCGGGACATCGCGGAGGAGCTCGTCGCGGCCCGGACCCGGCTCGTGGGCCCGGACCACCCGGACACCTTCGGCGCCCGGTTCACCCTGGCCTGGTTCGTCCAGGAGGCCGGCGACCACCGGCGCGCGATCGCCCTCTTCGAGTCGCTGGCGTCCGACCGGGCCCGCGTCCTCGGTGCCGACCACCCGGGGGCGCTCGGCGACCGGTGGTGGCTCGCGGTCGAATACCGGGTGACGAACGACTTCGGGCGGGCGACGGAGCTGTGCGAGGCCCTGCTCGCCGACCGGCTGCGCCTCGACGGGCCGGACCACGCGAGCACGCTCGGCACCCGGTACCTGCTCGCCTCGACGCACCAGGCAGCGGGCGACCGGCACCTCGCCGCCAGGCTCATCGAGGAGCTGCTCCAGGACCGCATCCGCGTCCAAGGCCCGGACCACCCGGCCACGCTGACCGAGCGCGCCAACCTCGCCTTCGCCCGCCACGAGGCGGGGATGATCCGTCAGGCCCTGGACGACCGGGAAGCGCTGCTCGCCGATCGGCTGCGGATCCAGGGCCCCGAGCACCCCGCCACCCTCGACCTGCGCCGCGCGATCGCCCGGACCCGGCGCGAACTCGGCGAGGCCGACCGGGCCGTCGGGCTGTACGAGGCGCTGGTCGCCGACCGGACCCGGATCCAGGGACCCGACCACCCCGACACCCTCGACGAGCGCCGCGGCCTCGCCCAGGCCCTCAACCTGGCCGGCCGCAAGCGGGCGGCGATCGCCGAACGCGAGGCCGTCGTCGCCGCGCACGCCCGCGTCCTCGGCCCCGACCACCCGGACGCCCTCGCCGCCACCGAGTCGCTCGGCCACGGACTCCGCCGCGCCTGGCAGCACGACCGCGCCGCCGCCGTCTTCGAGCACGTCAGGTCCGGCCGCGTCCGCGCCCTCGGCGCCGGGCACCCCCTGACGCTCGACGCCTGGGACAGCATCGCGCTCAACCACTGCGACGCCGGGCGCTACGCCGAAGCCGTCGCCTGCTACGAGGACGTCCTCGACGCAGCGACCCTGGCCCTCGGCGAGGGCAGCCTCCAGGTGCTGATGACGCGCCGCGACCTCACCGACGCCCGGCTCCTGGCCGGTTACGCCGGTTACGCCGGTAGCGCCGGTAGCGCCGGTAGCGCTGAAGCCGCCGTGGCCGACTACACCGCCCTGGCCGCCGACGCGGCCCGGCACCTCGGCGCCGCCCATCCGATGGTCCTCGCGACGGAGGGCAACCTCGCGCTCGCGCACCGGGCGACCGGCGACCAGGAGGCCGCCACGCTCCTGGCGGCGGAGCTCGTCGCCTGCACCCGCGAGACCCTGGACCCGACCGACCCCCGCGCCCTCCTGGCCCGCGAGATCCAGGGCCTCGTCCTCGCCGACGGCCCCCGCCCGCTGCGCGCCGTCGTCCTCCTGGAGGAACTCGCCGAGGAAGCCACCGAGGCGCACGGCCCCCGCCACCCGGGCACCCTGAGCATCCGCCAGAGCCTCGCGTACGCCCGTCTCCGCGCCGGGGACCACGCCGGGGCCGTCCGCGTCTACGCGGGCGTCGTCGCGGACCTCCTGCCGCCCAACAGCCGGAGCGCCGTCACCCTGCTGGCCGACGGGCACCGGCGGCGCGACGAGCGGGCCCTGTCCGTCGGGGCCGAGCGGCCCCGCGTGGTCGGCCACTACCCCACCCTCGCCGTCGGCCTCGCCCGAGCCCTCGCCGGGGCGGGCCGGCCGGAGGCCGCGCAGGAGCTGCTCGACGCCGTCCGGGCCGGGCGGGAGGCCGTCATGGGCCCCGAACACCCGCTGGCCGTCGAGACCCGGGCGAGGCTGCACGGTTCGGCGGAGCCTCCCGCCCTCACCGCCGTGCCCGACCTGCCGCTCCCCGCACGACGGGCCCGGCGGACGGCCGTGACGGTATCCCGCAGCGCCTGGCGCCCCCGGCTCACGCTGCTCGACGAGCCCGCGCCCGGCAGCACCGTGCGGCTCGAACTGCGGCTGGAGCCCGACGCGCCCGGCGCCGACCCCCGCGAGCTGCCGGACCTGCGGCTCGTCGCCGCCGTCGCCTCGGACGCCGCGCTCGAACCGCCGGTCGCCGCCTACGCGCCCGGCCGCGAACCGGCCGTGCTGGCGCTGACGCCCGCCGTGCCGGGGCGGCACCGGGTGCGGATCACCGTGTACGACGCGGGCCACGGCGCCGCCCTCCAGGACCTCACCGCCGTCGTGGACGTGCCGCTGCCAGGTCCCGTCCACGGCCTCCCCGATCCCCAGTCCACGCAGGAGTGACGCACGTGCCCCAGGAGCTCCTCGTCGAGATCCGGCAGAACCCCTCCGCGAACTTCACCCGGCTCCCCCGCCAGCGCAGTCCGCGAGAAGCCGAGGACGCCAGGGACGCCAGGAACCCCGAGGACGCCGAGGACCCGCTCCCGCTCGACCTCATCGTCTCGCTGCGCCGCCGGCGCGACGACACCCTGGACATCCACGCGTTCCGGCCCGGCGAGCGCACCCCGCGCACCCGCCCGCACCGCGCGGAGCTCGCCGTCACGGGCACGAAGCTCCTCGCCAGGGCGGCCCGGCTGCGCACGACCTGGCGCGACCAGCTGGTCCGCTACGCGACGGTCGACGACTTCGGGATGCCCGACGACTACCCGTTCGCCTCCGCCGTCGACGTGTCCCACCTGCGCCCCGTCGCCGAAGGCCGGGCGGCCGAACTCGCCGAGGAGGGACGGTACTTCCTGGAGACGATGCTCGACGGGCCCGGCCGGGAGCTGACCGTCTTCCGGGAGTACCTCAACCGGACGCTCACCGAGCACGGCCCGCTCCGGATCAGCTTCGACTCCGACCTGCACCTGCCGTGGCCGATGCTCGCCGTCGACGGCGGACCGGGCCCCGACGGCCGCCCGGACCCGTGGGCGGACTTCCTCGGCCACCGGCACCAGATCGAGCAGACCGGCGCCGCCTACCCGCCGATCCAGCCGCCCCACCCGGCCCGGCCCCGGCCGGTCACCAGCCTCAACACCGACGACACCCTGGAATCCATCGGCCGCGCCCCCGAGGTCCGCAAGCTGCTGGAGGACCGCTCGCACCTCACCGTCCGCACCGAGTCGCGCGGCCTGCTCGACGCCCTGTCGCGCGCGGTGCTGGACGAGGACGTCATGTACTTCTGGTGCCACGGCCAGTTCGTCGCCGACGGCTCCGCCTTCAAGCAGCTCGCCGTCCGCCTCTCCGACGACCGGCACATCGACGCCGACCTCGTGCGCCGCCACCGGCGCCGGCACCTGGACGCACCGGAGGCGATGTTCCGTCCCTTCGTCCTCCTGAACGCCTGCCACACCGGGCAGTCCGCGGAAGGCGAACTCGAACACCTGGGGCGGGCGTTGGTCGACCTCGGGGCGGAGGGCGTGCTCGGGCCGCAGATCGAGATCCCGCAGGTGTTCGCCGCCGAGTACGCGTTCGCCTTCCTCGACCTCTACCTGACCGGCGGGCTGACGGCGGGCGAGATCACCCAGACCCTCGTCAGGCGCTTCGCCCGCGAGCACGGCAACCCGCTCGCGCTCACCTACTCCCTGCACTGCGGCATCGACAGCATCCTGGAGCTCACGCCGTGACCCGCCGCCCGACCCCGCCGTCCGTCCGGCCCGTCACCGTGGACCTCGACGAGAACGGTCGGCTGCTCGTCCCCGGCACCCGGACCCCGGTGCCCGAGGCGCGCGTCGCCGAGCACCTCGCCCGGCACGTGCGCGTGCCGGAGCGGGCCACCGACATCTACGTGTACGTCCACGGCTGGCAGACCAGTCCCGCCGCGGCGGACCGCGCGGCCACGGCGCTGCTCTCGCGCGCCGCCGACCTGCACCGGGCCCGCCCGGGCGCGTACCCGGGCCTGGAGCGCGGGTACCGGCCGTGGTGCGTCGTGGTGCGCTGGCCGTCGTCGAGCCTGCCCTCGCTCGGCGGGTACCGCCGCGTCCGTGAACGGGCGCACGCGATGAGCGCGCCCGGCCGCGGCCAGGCCGGGTACGTGCTCGGCCACCTGCTCGGCTACCTCGACGCCGACCGCGGCCACCCGGCCGACCCCGCCGTGCTGGCCAACCGCAACGGCCAGTACCTGCACCTGGTCGGGCACTCCTTCGGCGGGCGGTTCCTGTGCGAGGCCGTCCAGCACGCGGCCGAGCGGCCCGCCGGGCCCCGGGTCCTGAGCTGGAGCCGGCCGGGCGATCCGGCGCGGCCGTTCACCGTGGACAGCGCGCTGGTCTTCCAGATGGCCGCGCCCCGCGACGCCTTCTCCCGGCTGTTCCCGCGGCTGTTCCCCGAGTCCGACCGCAGGCCGGCCCACGCCGCGCCGCTGCGTGGGCCGCTCGTGCTCACCCACTCCCGCTGGGACCGCGCCACCGGCTTCTGGCACCTGCGGGCCGAAGGGCGGCCGGGCATCGGCCACTCCGGCACGGGCGTGGCGCCGGTGCACCAGTTCTCCACGCTGCTGCGCCCGGCCGGTTCGCCGTACCCGCACGACGTGCTGGACCACCCGATCGTGAACGTCGACGCCAGCGCGGTGTACCGGGGCGGCCCGGCCACCCGGCTGGCACCGGCGGGCGCCCACTCGGACTTCCAGCACCCGGAGTCGGCGCACCTGATGCTGAGCCTGGCGTCGCACTCGCGCTGAAAACCCGTACGGGGGCGGCCCGGGCGTCTGGCAGGATGCCGCGCGTGGACCTGGAAGCGATCTTCGAAGCGATCGACGCCGTCGACTGGGAGGCGCACCCGCACCGCCGGGACCCCTACACCGCCGACACGGCGGTGAACCTGCGGGCCCTGGCCGCCGCGACCACGCTCAACCAGGCCTCGCGCGGGATGACCAGGCTGCTGGACAGCGCCATCACCGACGACTTCGAGGGCACGGTGTACCCGGCCGCCGAGCTCGCGGTACCGATCCTGCTGGACGTCGTCGAACACGGCCACCGGCGGGCCGCCTCAGCCGCGCTGGACCTGCTCCAGACGCTGCTGAATCGTTTCCCCGACCCCGACTTCGGCCGGGTCGGCGCCCCGGGCCTGCCCGGCCTCCAGGCGTGCTGCGTCATCGCCGACCTGGTCCGGGCCCGGCGGGACGTCCTGGTGCTCCACCGCGACGACGGCCGTCGGCTCCTGGCGCTGGCCGCCGACCACTGGCGGTTCGAGGTCCGCGAGGTGGTGGACGCGGACGCGGACGGCGTGGGCGTGTTCGGCGTCCTGACCGGACGGCCTCCGGCCCGGCCGGTGCGCGCGGAGCTGCACTTCGAGCGCGGGTTCCTCGGCGTCCCTGCCGTCGAGGTGGAGCACGGGCCGGAGGACGACAGCGGAGAATCGTTTCTCCGGCTGGTCGGGATCCCCGAGGCCTTCGTGGCACCGGGCACGTTCGTCGTGCCTTGGGAGTGCTACGACTTCGAGGGCTGACGACGCCTTCGGGGGCCCGGTCCCTCGGCCGGTCCTTCGCCCACCGAGGATCTCGGGTGAGCGGCAGTCTGATCATCGGCTATATTCGCCGGGCGGCCCGCCGGGAGCGGGCCCTTCGCCCACCGAACCGCCCCGGGGAAAGCAGCCACCGTGTCACGGCCCATTGACGACCCGTCCGCCGAACCCGCCACCGGACCGTCGGCCGCCCAGCCGGCCCCCGACGTCGAACCGAAGCCGAGCGCCGAGCCGGAGCCTGCGGACGCCCGGCCCGCCGCCGCAGTGCCCGCGCAGCCCGCCGCTCCGGACGTCAACGCCAACCCCTACGCGACCGGCGAGGCCGGCGCCGGCCTCGCCGCCGGGCGGCAGTTCGGACCGGTCCCCGGGCAGCAGGCCTGGCCGCCGTACGTGCCCGGCGGGCCCGGTGCCCCCGTACCGCCGCCCTTCGTCCCGCAGCCGAAGGCCAAGGTCAGCGGGATGGCCGTCGCCTCCTTCGTGCTCGGGCTCATCGGGTTCCTCCCGCCGCTGTCGCTGGTGTCGATGGGCCTCGCCCTCGGCTCGTTCGGCCGGATCTTCCGCCGCCGGCAGGGCGGCTTCGGCTTCGCCGCCGTCGGCCTGATGTTCTCCGTCACCTGGACCCTCTTCGTCGCCATGCTCGGCGGCATCATGGCCTTCGCGTACCACGACCTGACGTCGGGCCCGACGCGCGGCGCCGACGGCCACCCGGTCGTCGCTGGGCGGGCCGGCTCCTGGTACCTGCAGGCCGGCGACTGCGCCGTCGGCGACATCCACACGTACCGGAGCGGGTCGGACCACTACCAGGTCGTCCCGTGCGCCCAGCCGCACCGGCTGGAGGTCTTCGCCTCGGTGACGCTCCCCGGCAACGGCTCCTACCCCGGCGTCGCGAGCGTCGAGGCGAGCGCGCGCCGGATGTGCCAGGACCAGGCGAGCTCCGCCGACCTCCCCGAGGACGGAATGATCGGGTACTTCTACCCGAGCCAGGGCCGCTGGTGGCTGTTCGACGACCGCGAGGCGCTGTGCGTCTACTCCTCCCTCACCCCGTGGTCGGGCCAGGTGAAGTCCAAGGACTCCGGCAAGCCCGGCAGCCCGGTCTAGTACCACCCTCCGCCGCTCCGATGGCCCCTGCCCGCACGGCGGGCTCTAGCGATCCCCGCAACACCCTGAGTTCAGGGAGTTGCGGGGATCGTGGATTTTGAGGGCTTGAAGGCGAGGTTCTTCGAGGCGTT
>NZ_JBHVPD010000168.1:0-12118 GCF_042887525.1 Kitasatospora sp. NPDC057936 | reverse complement strand
CGGGGGGTTGGTGGGCGTGGAATTACCGGGGGGTGGGGCGGGGGTGCTCCCGCCCTGACGCGTGGTTGGTTCAGATGCCGCCGAACTCGCCGGCCCGGATGGCGGAGACGAAGGATCGCCAGGCGTCGGAGGGGAAGATCAGGGCAGGACCGTGGGGGTCCTTCGAGTCACGGACAGGCGTGTCAGCACGGAAGCCAAGGGCCACCTCTACGCAGTTGCCCCCGTTGTTGCTGTAGCTGGACTTCTGCCAACTGGCGCCGGTCAGGTCGGGAGTGGGGATCACGGCATTCCTCTCAGACGTCGCCGAACTCGCCAGTCCGGACGGCGGTGACGAACGATCGCCAGGCCTCCACCGGGAAGACCAGAGCGGGACCCTGGGGGTCCTTGGAGTCACGGACCCTGCCGGGGTGTGCGTCATCCACCTCGATGCAGCCGCCGCCGCCGTTGCTGTAGGTGCTCTTGCGCCACTTGGCGCCCGTTGGGTCGTGCATGGTCCAGTTCCTTCCGTGTTGCCCGGATCATGGCCAAACTGTCCGGCTGGCTAAGCGCGTTGACCTGGAGTCGATCGTACCTAGCAACCCATTGGGCCACCGTGTCGGCATCCTGTTCTAGATACCCCCGCTGAAGCGTCTCGGTGTACCCGACCAGGGCCCGGTTCGGGAGGGTCAGGAGCGTGACTGGGTGGGACAGTGATCGATCCTCGGCGAGGCGGTACGGAGCAATCTGGATGATCACGTTCGGGCGCTCGCTCAGCGTCTCCAAGTGTGCGAGCTGGAGAGCCATGACCTCCCGGCCGCCGATGGGCCGATACAGGGCACCCTCGTCCAGGATGGCATGGATCGACGTGACCCGGTCGAGCATGAGTTGGCGTTGAGCAAGCAGGCCGAGTCGCCCGTCGGCCTGCTCTCGAGTTGCTTCCCCGCGCCGGACGATGCCGGCTTCGTAGGCCGCGCTGTAATGCGGGTGCTGAAGTATGCCCGACACCATGTCCGTGTCGAACAACCTGGCAGCAATGGCTTCTCGTTCCCGACGTAGGTACTCAGAGAATCCGGGCAACAGGGCGCCGTTCTTCCAGCTCCACCACAGCCCAGTCAGGGCGCCCCCGGCGTCCAGGGCGACATCCACCCGTTCTACGAACTTTAAAGAAGGGGCCTGTTTGGCCCCCTCGACATTTGAGATGTAGACGTTGGAGTACCCAACCTGCCTGCCAAGCGCAATCTGGGTGAGCCCTTTGGCCTCCCGTGACCTGGTGATCTGAACTGCAAGTGCAGCCAGTGGAGATGACGTTGGATCAAGTGATCGACGAACCAAGGTCATCCACCCTTTGAGGTCGGGGCAACTAGAGATTTGAAACCCTTCCGATCGTAGGGCGGATTGCGCCACCATGGCTACACCAGGTGATGCGCCGATAGCGCTGTGCGACTGCGGAGACCCCCATGTTCGAAGACCAGAGATCCGTGCTGTCCGAAGTCCCCCTCCTCCACGAGGTGGTGATCGACCGTGGTCACCTCGACGATGGCCGGCCCCGCGAGGGGGTCTTCATGGAGCAGTGCGCCGGCGTCATGTACCTCCGGCCCATCGGTGGCGGCATCGAGTGGACCACCCGAGCCGACCAGGTCAGCGTCCTCAATCCCCGGCAGATCGCGCCCGGTTCGGGTGCCCACTCCCGCCGCCGGCTCCTCAACGACGAGCCGGCGTGAATTCGCGCGATCTCCTCCTCGCTGCCCTCCACGTAAGTTCCCTCGCTGCCGGGGGATTCGCTGCCGTGGAACACGCCTCCCAAGTCCGCCCATCAGGAGTCGAGTTGAACGACCACCTCATCAGCAAGCCGCCCGGCCGCCGCCTGGGCCAGCAGGCCCTCGTCCTCCACGAGAACTCCGACCTCGGAGGCGAACTCTGCGTCCTCCTCGTCGACCCGATCCACCGCGACGGCTACGCCCTCCCCGGCGGCAGCGCCGAGGCCGACGAGCTGCCCCACCTCGCCGCCCGCCGCCACCTGGAGTCCCAGACCGGGCTCGTCCTGCCGCTCCGAACGGTCCTCACGGTCGACTACGTCTCCCGGCACCACCACCCCGAGGCGCTCAACCTCGTCTACGCGGGCGGCATCGTGACCCCGCGCCAAGCCAGAGCCACGACCCTGCACCGCCCGCCGGCCAACATCCGGGCCCTGCACTGGGTGCCCTGCTACCTGCTCGACACCGTGATGCCGCCCGACCAATCCCGCCGCGTCCACGACGCCTGGGACGCCTGGGAACATGGCGCCGGCCGCCCCCTCCTCCTGCACGGCACCCCCGTCCCGATCCGCTGACGCAGGAAGTCGGCCACGCCGACTTCCTGCGCACAGAGGACGGACCCACCATCGGCGCCGCTTCGGCCCTGCCGACGCGGCGCCCGGGAACCCGAAGTGCGTAACCAATCCAGCCGCACAGAAAGTCGGACCCGTCGACTTCTTATGATGAGTCGAGCTGCGCTCGATCACAGGCGGGTGGCCAGCCAGGCGGTCACGGCCGCGGCGACGGTGAGCCCGGCGTTGAGTGCGATCCGGCGGTCCCCGCCCGTCAGGTGAACGGCGATCGCGCCGGCCTGGAGGAGGACGAGGCCGACGGCGGCAACAACGGCCAGTGCGGGGGCGACACCCGTCAGCGGCGGCAGGATCAGACCGGCCGCGCCGAGCAGTTCCACCGCCCCCAGCGCCCTGACGGCGGGCAGGGGCATGCGATCGACCCAGGCCATCATCGGCCGGAGTTGGTCCCGGCTACGGACGGCCTTCAGCGTGCCCGAGTAGACGTAGAAGAGCGCGAGCAGTCCCGCGACGATCCCGTAGGCGATGTGGTTTATGGTTCCCGTTCGGTGAATCACGCGTGGTCGGTGGCGGGCTCGGTCGCGTAGCGGCTCATCGCGTCGAGGTTGGTTTGCGGCGTCAGGGGCCGGCCGTCGGCGAGCGTCTCCCGGAGGTCCCGGAAGTACTGCACGTACAGGTCGGGGGTGAACGTGCTGAGCATGACGGCGGGTTGGTCGGTGAGGTTGGCGAAGGTGTGCGGGGTGCCGGGCGGGACGATCACGAGCGTGCCCGTGGTGGCCTCGTAGTCGTCCGTCCCGACGGTGAACCGCACGGTGCCGGAGAGGACGTAGAAGCCCTCGTCGTGCCGGCCGTGGCGGTGCTGGGGCGGCCCCTGGGTGTGCGGGGCGAGGACGGACTCGGCGATCGCGAGGCGGTGTCCGGTGTGGCTGCCGTCCTCCAGGACGCGCATGCGCGTGGTGCCGAGGACGATCGTTTCGCCCTGGCCGGGCCCCACGACGTGCACAGCGGGCTCGCTGGTCTTCGCTTGTTCGGTCATGCTCACCAGTGCACCGCCGGGACCCCACGGCCGTCCAAGACCTGTCCCGCAGCGCCGATACCTCGTGGGTATCGTTGCAGCGTGGAGCTACGAACCCTGCGCTACTTCGTGGCCGTCGCCGAGGAACTCCACTTCGGCCGGGCCGCCACCCGACTGCACATGAGCCAGCCGCCGCTGAGCCGGGCGATCAAGCGGTTGGAGGCCGAGGTCGGGGCCCTGCTGTTCGCCCGCTCGCCCACGGGCGTCACGCTCACGCCGGTGGGCGCGGTGCTGCTCGACGAGGCGCGGGCCCTGCTCGACCACGCCGACCGCGTTAAGGAGAGGGTGAGCGCCGCGGCCGGCCACGCGACCATCACCGTCGGCATCCTGGGCGACGGCACCGATCCGGGCGTGGCCAGGCTGGCCGCCGCCTACCGCCGGAGCCATCCCGGCGTCGACATCCGCATCCGCGACACCGACCTGACCGACCCGACCTGCGGGCTGCGCGCCGGACTCGTCGACGTCGCGCTGACCAGGGCGCCCTTCGACGAGACCGCCCTGACGGTGCGTGCGCTGCGGGCCGATCCGGTCGGCGTGGTGCTGCGCGCCGACGATCCGCTGGCCCGCCGCGACCGGCTGCGGCTGGCCGAGCTGAGCGACCGCCGCTGGTTCCAGTTCCCGCCGGGCACCGACCCCGCGTGGCAGTCGTACTGGAACGGCGGCACGCCGCGCGAGGGCCCGGTGGTGCGCGCCGTCCAGGAGTGCCTACAGGCTGTGCTGTGGAACGCCACGGTCGGCCTGGCTCCGCTCGGACACGACATGCCCGCGGAGTTGGCCGTCGTCCCGCTGGTCGACATGGCGCCGAGCCGAGTGGTGGCGGTGTGGAACGAGGGCGACACCAACCCGTTGGTCCGGTCGTTCGTCGAGATCGCGACAGCCGCGTACCGCCACTGAGCGGTCCGGCCCGCAATGCGAAGGGGCTCCTCCCAAGGGAGGGGGAGGAGCTCCGAAGACGGCTACTTATTCCGCATCAGGCGCGGAATGGCCCCGGAGCCAGCCCCAACGGCGGCGCGGAGTGGTTTTGGGAGGCTCGGGTACAGGGCGGGCGGCCCCACCGGTGACCTCGACGACGGCCAGCGCATTGGCGCTTCCGTCGAGCTTCTCGCCGCGTCGGTCGCCGGCCCAGACGACCGCGCGGAATCCGTCCGGTGCGATGCCTGTCCGGTTCTCTTCGAGGAACTTCTCCAGGAGCATCTCGCCCAGGTCGGAAGGCTCACCAGGCCATGCGATCACGTTCACACGGTCATCGTTCGTGGCCCACACGACGGAGTCGTCGGGCCAGATCTGCTTGCGCTGCACTGCACAGGTATAGACCGGCATGGGTCCGAACCTACCTCACCGTTCCGGGAGTTCGGTAGGGAGCAGGCCTGTGCTCACCTTCTCGATGGCGGAGTGGGAAGTCGGATCGGCCGACTTCCCACTCCGCATCGATCCTGTGTGAACACCTCCGCCGGAACGGCAGGCGAACTCGCTGGGGGAAGGCCGGACTTCCGGGCGACCGCGGGCGGTGCCGCGAGGGAGAGGACCAGGGCAACCAGGGCGATCAGCGCCCGCACGTGGCCCTCCTCCGTGTCCAGCTGCTCGGCGGCCGACGGAGGCGGCCGACGGAGGCGGAGGCGGAGATCCTGTCGTACCCGTCCTGTAGGTTCCCAATCATGAGGGACGGGATCGACTGGATAGACGCCGAACTCGGCGGTGAGGGCTTCGCCCTCACGATGGTCAACGGCATCGGTCACGAGGAGCTGGCCGTCCACCTGGGTGCCGAGCCGGGCGCCGTCATGGACGCGGACACCGCCCACGAGATGCTGGAGCTCTCGCCCGCTCCGTGGCAGCTGCCCGAATACGCGATGGTGGGGGACACCGGTAACGGTTGGGCGTTCGCGATCGAGCCGCCGACGGCTCCCGGCCGCGCCGACCGGTACGCGCCGGGGAGGGACCTCGCCAGGCGGCACGCGTTCGTGAGCATCGTCGACAGCACCATGGACCCGCCGGTCATCGGCGTCAGCATGGACGGGGACCCCGGCTGGTACATGTGGGAGTACACGACCGACGACAGGGACCACCCGCTGACCCGCCGCTTGGTCGCGGAAGGAGGATTCGTCGATGCCGGCGACCGCGTCCACAGGGCCGACGGGGCCGATGTGACGATGGCGGACGTGTACCGGGTCGTGGGCGAGCACTACGGGCTGACCCTGCCGCGGCGGGCGATCACCGACCGGCGCCTTCCGCACGCCTTCACCGAGCCCCGGGTGCTGGTGTACCCGCAGGCCTCGTGTCCTGCCTGCGGTGCGCGGATGCTGGTGCACGGCGGCGGCTCCTGGACGCCGGGTGAGTACCGGTTGGTCTGCGTCTACTACAACGTCCGCAACGTTCCCGGCTACCCGCCGGGAGGGTGCCCGGGAGAGATCGGTGCGCCCGTGCCGGTCGAGGCGGTGCGGGCGGAGCCGAACCGGAAGTATGACGAGGTCCGCATGCCCCGGACGTCGTGAACACCGCGGCCGAGGCCGAATCACGGGCGCTGCAAAGGGTGTTGTGTCGGGCCCGTGCTCACCTTCTCGACGGCCGTGCGGACGGCGGCGAGATCCTGGTGGGAGGCCAGGCCGAGGTGGTAGAAGCGCAGCTCGGTCGCGCCGGCCGAGGCCAGGTCCGCGCACCAGGCGGGGAGGTCGGCGCCGTCGCCGCCGAGGCCGGCGACAGCGCTCACGGTGGCTGCGAGGCGTCGGCCCACAGCGGCGTACGCGCGGACGGCGGCCAGGGCGGCCTCCGCGCGGGTGGGGGCGAGCGCGACGGGTACGGCGCCGCGGGCGTCCGCTGGGGCCAGGCCCGGGGACGGGCCGAAGCCGAGCGGGTCCGGCTGGGCGTGCAGGAGGACGGGGAGGTCCGGGCGTTCCGTCGCCACCGCTGCCAGCACGGACCGCCGCAGCTCGGCGGCGGTGCGCACCCGCATCCGGGCGACGGCCGCGGCCGACTCGGGGTCGAGCGCCGCGTCCTGCGTCGTGCCGGCGAAGACCGGGTCGAGCGCGTCCCGGACCTTCGCGCGTAGCGCCCACGGCTCGGCGCCCTCCGCCGCGTAGCCGTCCCGGCAGTGCGGGCAGAAGCAGAGCGAGAACAGCAGCCGCGCCGCCGGCGCCAGGGACACCCCCGCGACCTTGTCGTGTGCGTGCAGGTGGTCGAAGCCGTACCAGCCGCAGGACTCCAACTCCACTCCGGACAGGCCCGGTTGGGCGGCGGTCTCGGCGGCCAGCGTGGCGCAGTAGAGCCGCACGGCGGGGGAGGCGACGCACAGCGCCCACGGGTAGCGGTCGCCGTAGGCGTTGAGGACGGCCGCGTCGGGGTGGCGCACGCCGAGGCGCTGCCCGTGTGCGAGGACCGTCCAGGCGTACACCTCCACCCCGGCCTCGGCCAGCGACTCCGTGGCCCGGCCGAACGAGCGCGGCGACCACGGCGCCTCGACCGGGCGCAGCCGTCCGGGGCCCGACCAGCGGTCCCGGTCGGGCCGGTAGTAGACGGCCGCGTGCTCGGCGGTGACGACCTTGTGGCGCGGGTGGCGGGGCGTCAGCGCGCGCACGCTGTGGTAGGCGGCGGCGACGGCGGCCCGCCGGATGCCGAGCCCGGCGAGGCGTGCGCCGCAGGCCGGGTCGCCGTCCACGTCCCAGGGGTAGAGGTACGCGCCGACGGCCGGCGTCACGCCAGCGCCTCCCGCGTGCGGTCGACGAGGTCCAGCAGCGCCCGCACGTGCTCCGGCGCCGGCTCGGTCAGCGGCGCGCGCACGCCCCCGACCGGGTGGCCCACGGCCCGCGTCGCCGCCTTGACCAGGGAGACCGCGTAGCCGGGCCGCAGGGTGCGCAGTTCGACGTAGGGCCGCAGGAAGAGCTCGATCAGCACCGTCAGCGTGCCCCGGTCGTCCTCGGCAAAGGCGCGGTGGAAGGCGAGCGCGATGTCCGGGGCGAAGCAGAAGACGGCGGACGAGTAGAGCGGCACGCCGATGGCGCGGTAGGCGAGCTGGGTCATCTCGGCGGTCGGCATGCCGTTGAAGAACAGGAAGTCCGGGTGTCCGGCGGCGCGGACGGCGCTGACGGTGCGCAGCATCCGGTCGAGGTCGCCGAGGCCGTCCTTGAAGCCGATCACGCCGGGCAGCGCGGCGAGGCGGGCGACGGTGCCGGGCTCGTAGGCCGTCCGGTCGCGCTGGTAGAGGATCAGGTCGAGCGGGGTGGCGTCGGCGAGTGCGGTGATGTGGCGGACGAGGCCGTCCTGGCCGCCCTCGGGGCCGTACGGGGGCAGGACGAGCAGGGCGTCGGCGCCCGCGTCCTGCGCCGCGCGGGCGTAGGCGAGGGCGAGTGCGGTGCCGTAGCCGGTGCCGGCGACGACGGGCACGCGTCCGCCGGCCGCGTCGACGGCGACGGAGACGCAGCGTTCGTACTCGGCGGGGGCGAGGGCGGGGAACTCTCCGGTGCCGCAGGCGGCGAACACGGCGGCGGGGCCGTCGTCGAGGCGCGCGTCGAGGTGGGCGCGGTGGGCGCCGGGGTCGAAGGAGCCGTCCGGGGCGAAGGCGGTGACGGGGAAGAAGAGGAGCCCGTCGAGCGCGGGCGGGCCGGTGCGTGCGGGCACGGGGGTGGGTCCCTTCGTGGAGAGCGTCCAGCGGTGGGAACACCGAGGAGCGTAGGAGGGCCCGCGCGCGGAGGTCAAGGGATCGGCGTTCTCATATCTGAATGACAGTCATTCTTGTGAACTGCCTTCGGGCTTTGTGAGCATGGGGTGCACCCGTCCCCGGTCCAAGGGAGTCACCGTGCCCCGCATCCTCGTCACCGGCGCGGCAGGCGCCGTCGGCAGTCTCATCCGCCCCCGGCTCGCCCGCCCCGGCCGCACCCTCCGGCTGCTCGACCTTGTGCCGCTCGACCCCGGCGAGGGCGAGGAGGCCGTCCAGGCCTCCGTCACCGACGCCGACGCGATGCGCGCCGCCTGCGAAGGCGTCGACGCCGTGATCCACCTCGGGGGGATCTCCCTCGAAGCGCCCTGGGAGCGGATCCTCGACGTCAACATCCACGGCACCTACACCGTCTTCGAGGCCGCCCGCCGCGCCGGCGTGCCCCGCGTCGTCTTCGCCTCCTCCAACCACGTCGTCGGCTACCGCACCCCCGCCGAGTACCCGCTCACCGCCGACACCCCGCCACTGCCCGACACCTACTACGGCGTCTCGAAGGCGACCGGGGAGGCCCTCGGCGCGCTCTACCACCACCGCTACGGCCTCGACGTCATCTGCGTCCGCATCATGACCTGCTTCGCCGAACCGCCGAACCCCCGCGCCCTCTCCACCTGGCTCTCCCCGGACGACTGCGCCCGCCTGCTGGAGGCCTGCCTGGCCGTCGAGAAGCCCGGCTACCGCATCGTCTACGGCGTCTCGCCGAACACGCGCGGCGGCTGGGTCTCCCTCGACGAGGCCCGGGCGCTCGGCTACGCCCCGGCCGACGACGCCGAGGTCCACGCCGACGCCGTCCACGCCGCGCACGGGCGGCCCGCCCACGACGACCCCGTCTTCGCCTACTTGGGCGGGCCCTTCACCTTCCCCGACCTCGACGCCGACCGCCTGCAAGGACCTCCGGTGCCCCGGGATTGAGCAAGGTTCAGGCGCGCAGGCCGAGTTCGATCTGCTCCAGGGTTCGGCCCTTCGTCTCCGGCACGAGACGGAGGGTCAGCACCAGCAGTACCGCGTTGACGCCGGCGAAGACGTACATCGAGCCGCCGACCCCGAGGTGGTGGCGGTCGGACATGACCGGGTAGCCGGCGGTGACCACGCCGGTCGCCGCCCACAGCACCACCGCCGCGACGCCCGTCCCGGCGCCGCGCGCCTTGAGGGGGAACACCTCCGCCATCATGACCCACACCACCGCGCCCCAGCCCGGCTCGTACCCGGCCAGGTAGAGGACGAGCAGCACGACGGTCAGCGTGCCGAGGGCGGCCTCGTCGTGGACGTGCGTGACGACCCAGCCGGTCAGGCCCAGCGTCACCACCATCACGGCGCTGCCGATCAGCAGCAGCGGCTTGCGGCCCCAGCGGTCCACGACGAACACCACCCACGCGGTGAAGGCGAGTTTGGTGATGCCGAGGATGATCGCCGAGAGGAGTGCGGTGTCGGTGGTGAGCCCGAGCGAGACGAGCATGGTCGGGAAGTACGCGTTGATCTGAACTGTTGAGCGCAGACCCCCTGCTTCAGCGGGGGGTTAGCTCATCCTTGCTCCGGAGCCGTGAAGCGGCGGAGTTCGCTGCGTTGTCAGTGACGTGCCCTATGTTGGAGACAGCAACCGAGTGGGGGTGTTCCCATGCTGTCAGGCCGTAGGTACCGGCTTGAACTCGATTCGGCGCAGGCCGAGTTGTGTGAGATGTTCGGCGATATCTGCCGGTCGGTGTGGAATACTGCCCTGGAGCAGCGCCGCGAGTATCGGCGGCGCGGGGCGTGGATGAACTACGTGCCGCAGGCCGCCGAGCTGGCCGAGGCCAAGCGTGAGTTTCCGTGGCTGAAGGACGCGCCGTCGCACGTGTTGCAGCAGACCCTTCGGGATCTGGGCCGGGCGTGCCGTGAGCACGGGACGTTCAAGGTGCGGTGGCGGTCGAAGGTCCGCTGGTCTCCGTCGTTCCGGTTCCCGGCCGGGAACCTGATCACGGTGGAGCGGATCGGCCGGAAATGGGGGCGGGCGAAACTCCCGAAGCTCGGATGGGTGCGGTTCCGCTGGTCCCGGCCGCTCGGCGGCGAGGTGCGTTCGGCGACCGTCGCCCGTCAGGGCCGGCACTGGTATGTCTCGTTCCTGGTGGAGGACGGCAAGCAGACACCGGAGCGGCACGCGATGCCGAATACCGCCATCGGTGTGGACCGAGGCGTGAGGGTAGCCGCGACCAGCAGCAACGGCGACTTCCACGACCGCCCGTACGCCACCCAGGGCGAGGCGAAGCGGCTGCGGCGATTGCAGCAGCAGCTCTCCCGGTGCAAGCGGGGAAGCAACCGCCGCGGGTCGGTGTTGGCGAAGATCAACGCCATCACCGGCCGTGTCCGCGACCGCCGCGCGGACTTCTGCGCCCAGACCGCTTCTGCCCTGGCCACCGGCAACGCGGTGGTGGTGCTGGAAGACCTCCGCACGCGCAACATGACCGCCTCGGCGACCGGAACCGCCGAGCAGCCCGGCCGCAACGTCCGCGCCAAGGCCGGACTGAACAGGGCCATCCTGGACAAGGGGTGGCACCTGCTCGAACTCGCGCTGCGCAACGCGGCGCGCACCACCGGCACGGTCATCGTTCTGGTGAACCCCGCGTACACGTCGCAGACCTGCAACGCCTGCAGGCACGTGGACCCGAAGAGCCGCGAGAGCCAAGCGGCCTTCGAGTGCACCGCCTGCGGGCACCGGGACCACGCCGACGTGAACGCGGCGAAGAACATCCTCAACGCCGCAGGGCATGCGGTGTCAGGGCGTGGAGACCTCGGCACTGGCCGGTCCGTGAAGCGCCAACCACCGGCCAGGCGCACACGCACGGGGCGAAGCCCCCGCGCGGCACGCGCGGCCGGAATCCCCGTCCCTTAGGACAGGGAGGAAGTCAACGCGTTGACGCCGCCGAACTGCTGCCCGACCGCGAGCAGCAGGGCCATCAGCAGCATCGGCCGCACCCAGGGGGCCCACAACTCCCGTACGCGGTAGGCGGTCTGCGCGGCGTCGAGCCGGATCACCGCGCGGATCGCGGCGAGTTCGGCCTCGATCTCCCCGGCCGGGTGGGTGGCCGCGAGGACGGCCCTGGCCTCGTTCTCCCGGCCGAGGTTGACCAGCCAGCGCGGCGTCTCCGGCAGGAACGCGAGCCCGGCGACGAGGATCACGGCGGGCACCAGCGCGCCCGCGAACATCCAGCGCCACAGGTGACGCGGCTGGAGCCAGTAGTCGACGAGGAACGCGATCAGGATGCCGCCGACGATGAAGATCTGGTTGAGCGAGCCCATCGCGCCCCGGATCGGCGCCGGCGCGAGCTCGGACAGGTACGTCGGCACGGTGGCCGAGGAGAGGCCGACCCCGAGGCCGAGCACCGTCCGGAAGCCCACCAGCGCACCGAAGTCCGGCGCGAGCGCGCACGCGAGCGTGCCGGCGATCACCACGCCGCCGGCCGCCATGATGGTGCGGCGGCGGCCGATCCGCCCGTTGAGCCGCGCGGCCAGGCCCGCGCCGAGCATCGCGCCCGCGGACAGCGAGGCCGTCAGGACGCCCTGTTGGAAGCCGGACAGCTGCCAGGACTTGGCGACCACGACGAGGATGCCCGCGATCACGCCGAGGTCGTAGCCGAAGAGGACCCCGCCGAGTGCGCCGAAGGAGTACAGGAGGACGGGCTTGATCCTGCGGGGAGTAGGGCTGGGCCGGCTCATGGGGGATCGCCTCGTCTCGGGGGTGGCGCGCGGGTAATGGGTGCCGTGCGAGGGAGGTGCCGTGCGAGGGAGGTGCGGTACGGGGAGTGAAGCGGTCGGCGGGGTGGTGGTCAAGACCTCCCGTCCATATCCGCGAATGAGTGAGAAGTCGAATGTTCCCTTGTAGGTGGGTATTTGGTGATTGGCGCGTTCAAGAGCCTGAACCATGAACCGGATTCGGAACACCGGGGAACGACGACGGCCCCTGCCCGGTGGGCGGATTCTTGGGGTCCTCGCAACACCTGATGGCTTACGTGGTCGTCAGTAGATCACGCAGGCGCTCGGCTGGGGTTCTCCAGCCGAGCGTTTT
>NZ_JBHVPD010000167.1:7330-12496 GCF_042887525.1 Kitasatospora sp. NPDC057936 | reverse complement strand
GGCGGCACCCGGGGGGCGTGTTGCCAACCGGCCCGCCGGGGCCCCCTGGCGTCCCGGTCGGCCCCAAGCCCTGACGGCTGCACGGGCAGCTGCGTCAGCGGATGTTGTCCACGTCGACGAGGTCGACCCGGACGTTGCGACCGCCGAGGGCGCCGACCACGGTGCGCAGAGCGCGCGCCGTGCGGCCGCCCCGGCCGATCACCTTGCCGAGGTCATCGGGGTGCACACGCACCTCGATGGTGTTCCCCCGACGCAGGTTGCGCGAGCGCACCTGCACCTCGTCGGGGTGCTCGACGATGCCCTTCACCAGGTGGTCGAGGGCGTCCTCGATCACGATCAGGCCTCGGCGGCGGCGTCGGCCTCAGCCTCGGCCTTGTCCGACTTCTTGGCCTTCGGGGTGATGGCGACAC
This sequence comes from Kitasatospora sp. NPDC057936, assembly GCF_042887525.1. Classification (NCBI taxonomy): domain Bacteria; kingdom Bacillati; phylum Actinomycetota; class Actinomycetes; order Kitasatosporales; family Streptomycetaceae; genus Kitasatospora; species Kitasatospora sp. NPDC057936. The sequence continues at coordinate 12,086 of NZ_JBHVPD010000167.1, read as the reverse complement.
CGGTGGTGGCGTCCTCGAAGCCGGCGACGGCCTTCGCGAACAGGTGCGAGAAGTCCTCGACCTTGGGCTCGGCGACCTTGAGCGGCGCCGGGGCCGGCAGGCCCTTGAACTTCTGCCAGTCGCCGGTCAGCTTGAGGATGGCGAGGACCGGCTCGGTCGGCTGGGCGCCGACGGACAGCCAGTACTGGGCGCGGTCGCTGTCGACCTCGATCTTCGAGGGGTTGTAGGTCGGCTGGTAGATGCCGATCTCCTCGATCGCGCGACCGTCACGCTTGGTGCGCGCGTCGGCGATGACGATGCGGTAGTGCGGGGAGCGAATCTTGCCGAGACGCTTGAGCTTGATCTTGACTGCCACGGGAGTGGATTCTCCTGGTGTTGACGTGGGTGAGCGGTCGCGTTCATCGCGTGGGGTTGCGGTGCGGACCGTTCAAGGGACACGCCAGCCGTAGGAGAGAGGGGTCCTGCTCGGCTGCCGAGTACTCAGCTGTCCATTCTGCCATACCGGCGCCAACCGCCTGGACCGGGCCTCCCGGGCACCGTCTGCGGACCGGACTTCCCGGGCCCCGTCCACCGAGCCGGACACGGAGCCGGAGCCGGAGCCGGACCGGCCGGCCCCCGGACCCACCCCGTGGGGCCGGACCGGACCGGGAGCCCCCGCTCCCGGTCGAGTCCACTGATTCCGTCCACGAGTCTTCCGATCGCACCCGCCGGTTCCGCTGCCCGCACAGCCGACCACCGGGTCCTGCCACCCGGTCACGCGACCCCGAACCGGTCACGTGAGCCCGATGGGCCCTGCCTTGCCGAACTTCTCGAACGCGCTTGTCGAACTCGTCGAACGTGCCGAACTCGTCGAACCCCGTCGAGATTGCTGAAATTGCTGAAATGGTTGGAACTACCAGAACCGCCGGAACCGCCGGAACTCCCGGAACCCCGGAACGAACCGCCGAACCCGACAGGATCAGGCGATCTTGAAGGGCTGCTGGCACGCGCCGCAGACGATGGACGCCTGCGCGAGCACCGACGGCACGACCCGGACGTTCCGCCCGCAGCCGCACACCGCCTTGACCCGCACGCCGCCCCCGGAGGAACCGTGCCGGGCGGCCGGCCCGCGGAAGGCGCGCGTCGCGCCTTCGCCGGCCACCGCCTCCTGGTGCGCACCCAGGGCGCGGTCCAGGCGTTCGATGGTCTCGGCGTACCGCTCCTGCGTCTCCTTGAGCATGGTCACCTGGGAGAACCCGCTGCTCGCGTGCGGTTCCACCGGGTGTGCCAGACCGAGCTCGGAGGCGAGCATCAGGAAGCGCCGGTTGTGGTAGCGGCCGGCCCGCGAGGTGTCCCGGATGTCCCGGGCCGCGGCCAGACCGTGGGCAGCCTCGTGGAGGAGCCGCTCGAAACCGAGCCGCGTGCCACAGGCCGAGGAGGACTCGCCGATCAGGGCCTCGGGCGAGGCCAGGTCCGGGAGGTCCTGGTGGTAGGCCTGGATGTCACTCCAGGCGGCGGCCAGTTCGGCCGCGAGGACGAGGGGCTGTGTCGTGCTCACGCTAGACCAACGATGGAGTGCGAGCCGATGTTCCGCCTGTTCCCGTTCTCCGGGAATTCCCAGGGAACTCCCAGGAATGCATGGTCGCGCGCGAATTGCGCGTTCCGGATCTGACGCAAGACCAACCCCCTGCCGGTTTCGGCCCGCGCAGCTCGGCGGGCCTGGTGAATTCCGTCCGGGGGGCGGGCTGTCGCACCCAGGACGTACGGCCCGTGGTCCTGTCGAAGTTGACAGGGCCACGGGCCGTACACCGTACCGCTATTCCGTTAATACCGGCAGTTGACCGGCCAGTAGGGATGTTGCGAGTCCGGAGCCGTCGGCGAGAGTTACCGGATTCTTACCACCCGCATTCCGGGCAAATGTTGCCGGTAACGGTCATTACCCACCGCCGGTCGTACCGATGGTCGGGATCAGTACGCACGCGCGACGATCGCGATATTGCCTTCCTGGTCGTCCGTCTGCGGCACCGAACCGTCGGCGGCGACGATGCAGCGCACCGAGACGCCCTGCTCGGCCAGCTTGGCCTCGCCCTCCGGGCCGAGCTCGGCCCAGGAGATCCGGCCCCAGCCGGTGGCGGCGGCCTCGACGGCCTCGTCGAGGGTCTTGACGTCGACGGTGCGCGACTCGCGGCGCTCGCGGGACTGGCGCAGCAGGAGCGCCTGGTCGTCCTCCAGGACGCCCGGGAGCAGCTCGGCCAGGGCGTCGATCGAGACCGGCTCCTTGCCGCCCGCGATGCGGCGGACCAGCATCGCGGTGCCGTTCTCCAGGTCGCGCGGGCCGACCTCGATGCGGACCGGAACGCCCTTGAGCTCCCAGTCGACGGCGCGGCGGCCGAACGGGGTGTCGGTGCGGTCGTCGACGACCACGCGGACGCCGACGGCCTCCAGGCGGGCGCCGATCTCGCGGACCTTGGCGATGACCGCGTCGTCGCCCTTGATGGCGAGGACGACGGCCTGGACGGCGGCCAGGCGCGGCGGGACGCGCAGGCCGTTGTCGTCGCCGTGGGACATGATCAGGCCGCCGACCATGCGGGTCGAGACGCCCCAGGAGGTCTGCCAGACGTACTCGCGCTCGGCGCCCTGGAGCTGGTAGGTGGTGTTGAACGCCTTGGCGAAGTTCTGGCCCAGCTCGTGGCTGGTGCCCATCTGCAGGGCCTTGCCGTCGCCCATCATGCCCTCGAGGGTGAGGGTGTTGATGGCGCCGGCGAAGCGCTCCTTGGCGGTCTTGCGGCCGAGCACGACGTCGATGCCGAGCACGTTGGTCATGAAGTCGCCGTAGACCTGCGTGTGGATCATCGACGCGTACGCGCGGGCGTCCTCGTAGGTGGCGTGGGCGGTGTGGCCCTCCTGCCAGAGGAACTCGGTGGTGCGCAGGAAGACGCGCGGGCGCAGCTCCCAACGGACCACGTTGGCCCACTGGTTGATCAGCAGGGGCAGGTCGCGGTGGCTCTGCACCCACTTGGAGAAGTACTCGTTGATGATCGTCTCGGAGGTCGGCCGGACGACGACCGGCTCCTCCAGCTGCTTGCCGCCGCCGTGGGTGACCACCGCGAGCTCGGGGGCGAAGCCCTCGACGTGCTCGGCCTCCTTGGTCAGGTACGACTGCGGGATGAACATCGGGAAGTAGGCGTTCTGCGCGCCGGCCTTCTTGATCCGCGCGTCCATCTCCTGCTGCATCCGCTCCCACAGGCCGTAGCCGTACGGTCGGATGACCATGGTGCCGCGCACCGGACCGTTGTCGGCCAGCTCGGCCTTGTTGATGAGGTCCTGGTACCAGCGCGGGAAGTCTTCCGCCTGAGGGGTGAGAACGGGTGCCTTAGCCATGGCCCGAATGGTACGGGGAGCGGCCCCCTGACTTCGAATCGGTATCACACCCGCGGCGGACGGCCGCCCCGGCCACGGGACGCCACGGCTCGGCCACGGGACGACCACCGCGCGACCACGGGACGGACGGGGCACGACCACGGGACGGACGGGGGCGCGGACGCGGGACGACCCCCGCCGACAGCAGGGGGCGCACGACCGCGACACGCGCGCACCACCCTGCACCCCTCTGGACGCCGCGCCCGAGCCGCTGTTCGCTGGAGTGGGGCGGGACTTTGGGGGAGCCGTAGCAGCACACCGAAGGACCGGATGGGAGGCCGCGATGGCTTCAGCTCGGACGACCGGCACGACCGAACGACCAGCGGGCGCACGACCGCACCACCCCCACGCGGGGGGCGCGTGGCCCGCGCGGGCGCGCGACTGGGCCGAGATCCAGGAACGCATGCTGGTACCGCTGTACGAGGCGGTCTACGACCGGCTGGAGGTCGGCCCGGCGAGCAGCGTGCTGGGCCTGGGCTGCCGCTCCGGGCTGGCGCTCCTGCTGGCGGCCGGCCGGGGTGCCCAGGTCGCCGGCCAGGAACCCCGGGACGAACTGCGCGAGCTCGCGCGGGACCGCCGGCTGCGGGTGTGTGCGGGGGCCCGGCCGGCCACCGCGCTCCCCCGCTCGGCCCATTCGCTGGTGACGGTTTTCGAACAGCTCCCGGCGAGCGCCGAACCGCGCACGGTGGTCGCCGAGGCCGCCCGGCTGACGCTGCCCGGCGGGCACGTGGTGCTGGCCGCCTGGGGGCCGCAGGAGCGCTGCGAGAGCGCCGCGGTGCTGGACGTGGCCCGGCGGATGGCCGGCCGCACCACCGCGCGCGACCCGTTCGACCTGAGCGCGCCGGGCGCCCTGGAGGACCTGATCGCCGCCGCCGGCCTGCGTCCGGCCGGCAGCGGCCGGGTGAGCTGCCCGTTCGCCTATCCGGACCTGGACAGCGCGGTTCGCGGCCTGCTCTCCACCGGGCTGTTCGAGGCCGCCGAGGAGTTCTCCGGCGGCGCGCTGGTGGCCAAGGAGCTGGAGGAGGCGCTGCAGCCCTACCTGCGCGCCGACGGGTCGGTCCGGATGGAGAACGTGTTCCGCTACCTGATCGCGGAGCGTCGCCGCTGAACCGGGCACCGCGGCACACGCGGCGCGGCACGCACGGCCCGGCACACGCACGGCAGCACACGTGGCCCGGCACGAGCGGCCCGGCAGACACGGCACGCCGGAACCCGGCGGACCGGGGGCACACCCCGAGACGGACGAAACCGGGGGGGCGGGGCCCCCAAGGGGGGCGCCCCCGGCGGCGAACACCCGCTTGACCGAAAACCCCACGACCCCCCCCCCCCCCCCCCCCCCCCCCCCCCCCGCCCCCCC
>NZ_JBHVPD010000167.1:0-7322 GCF_042887525.1 Kitasatospora sp. NPDC057936 | reverse complement strand
TGGGGGTTTTTTTTTTTTTTAATCCACCCCCGCGGCCCCCCGGCCCGGCGGCCCGCGGGGGGGGGGGGCCCCCCCCCGTCGCGCCCCCCCGGGGGGGGCCCCCCCCCCCGGCCCCCCCCCCCCCGGCCTTCTACCCGCGCTTCCCCGAACTGCCCTGCACGGCCCCGCCGCGCACCACCGGGCCCCGCCGCGCACCGAACGGCCCCGCATGGCCCCACCGGGACCCGCCGCGCCCCGCCGCCCTACGAAGCGTCCCCGTCCTCGGCCGCCTCCCGCGGCACCCCGGCGGCCCGGTAGGCCTGCGCCTCGTCCAGCGTCTCCGCCTCCAGCAGCGCCGCCGCCAGCGCGTCGAGCCGGGTCCGCTGCTCGGTCAGGATCCGCACCGCGTCCTCGTAGCACTCGGCGACGATCCGCCGGGCCTCCTCGTCCACCGCGTCGAGCGTGGTCGGGGCGGCGGAGAGCCCGTACGCCCCCTGCGGGTCGGCGGGCACGGCGGTGAGCCGCCCGACCCGCTCGCTCATGCCCCAGCGGCCGGCCATCCCCCGGGCGATGTTGGTGACCTGCTCCAGGTCGCTCTCCGCGCCCGTGGTGATGACCCCGTAGACGACCTGCTCGGCCGCCATCCCGCCGAGCGCGCCGATGATCCGGCCGCGCAGGTAGGGCTCGGTGTACGAGTAGCGGTCGTTCTCGGGCGTGGAGAGCGTGACGCCGAGCGCCCGGCCGCGCGGCACGATGGTGATCTTGCGGACCGGGTCGGCGCCGGGCTGGAGCATCCCCAGCAGCGCGTGCCCGCTCTCGTGGTACGCCGTGCGCTCGCGCTCCTCCTGCGGCATCACCAGCGGCCGGACGGCGCCGAGCTGGACCTTCTCCAGCGCGTCCGAGAGGTCCCGCTCGTTGACGGCGTCCTGCTTGCGCTTGACGGCCAGCAGGGCGGCCTCGTTGACGAGGTTGGCGAGCTCGGCGCCGGTCATCCCGGGGGTGACCTTGGCCAGCCGGGTGAGGTCGGCGTCGCCGGCCAGCGGGACGGTCCGGGAGTGGATGGCGAGGATCGCGGCGCGCCCCTCGCGGTCCGGCGGACTGACGGTGATCCGCCGGTCGAAGCGGCCGGGGCGCAGCAGCGCGGGGTCGAGCACGTCGGCCCGGTTGGTCGCGGCGATCACGATGACGCCCTCGGAGCCGGTGAAGCCGTCCATCTCGGTGAGGATCTGGTTGAGCGTCTGCTCGCGCTCGTCGTGCCCGCCGAGGCCGCCGCCCCCGCCGCGCTGGCGGCCGATGGTGTCGATCTCGTCGATGAAGACGATCGCCGGCGCCACCTTGCGCGCCTCGGCGAAGAGTTCGCGGACGCGGCTGGCGCCGACGCCGACGATCATCTCGATGAACTCGGAGGCGGAGGCGGAGAAGAACGGCACGTTGGCCTCGCCGGCGACGGCCCGGGCGAGCAGCGTCTTGCCGGTGCCGGGCGGGCCGCTCAGCAGCACGCCGCGCGGCATCTTGGCGCCCATCATGCGGTACCGCTGCGGGTTCTTCAGGAAGTCGACGACCTCGGCGAGTTCGGCCTCGACCTCGTCGATGCCGGCCACGTCGGCGAAGGTGGTGCGCTTGCCCTCCTCCGCGACCACCGGCTTGGGCGGCGCCTTGCGGCCGAGCGGCCCGGCGCCGAGGCCGCCGGACATCCGGCGGGCGAGCAGCACCCAGATGAAGACCAGCAGCAGCATCGGGGCCAGCGAGAGCAGCAGGTTGGAGAGGAAGCTGCGCTGCTGGACGACCGGCGAGGTGGCGGTGACCTCGATGCCCTGCTGCTGGAGGGTGGCCCAGAGGTTGTCGTTGGCGAAGGAGGGCCGCTGGGTGGCGAAGTCGGTGTAGTCGCCCTTGGCGCCGTCCGGCCGGGGCTGGGCGGACTTGAGGGTGCCCTCGATGGCGTCGCCCTTGGAGTAGATCTTGGTGATGTTGCCCTTGTTCAGCTGGTTGTTGAACTCGGTGTAGGAGATCGTCGTGGCGCCCTCGTTGCCGAAGAAGGACAGCAGCACGTCCGAGATCAGGAACACCACGAGCGCGGTGAGGATGAGGCCCATCCAGCCGCCGGGCATCCGGCGGCGGGGCGGCGGCGGGGGCGGGGCGCCCTCCGACCGCCAGGGCTGGTCGGGGGTCTGGCGCGGCGGGACGGGTTCGGTCACCTCTCGGACGATACGGACGCACGCTCGGGCGGGCCAACCGCAACGCCGCACCCCAGAGCGGCCCCCGGGTCAGCCCCGCGCGGCCTCCCGACCCGCCCCGAGCGGCCCCGGGACAGCCCCGCCCCGCCCCCGAGCGGCCCCGACCGCGGCCGCCCCCACCCCGACCGCCGGATGCCCGCCGGACGCCCGCCGGGCACACCCGCTAGGCGCCCGAGCCCGGCCACTCCTCGACGGTCATCGCGAACCGCTCGTGGTCGCGCCAGGCGCCCTGCAGGAACAGCATCCGCGGCGTGTAGCCCTCGTGCCGGAAGCCCAGCCGCTTCGCCAGCGCGATCGACCGCTCGTTGTCCGGCTGCACGTTGATCTCCAGCCGGTGCAGCCCGAGCCCGCCCGCCGGCTGCGGGGCGAAGCAGCGGTCCACGACCAGCCGCATGCCCTCGGTCATCCGCCCGGTGCCGGCGAACGGCAGGTAGGAGTCGTAGCCGAGGGAGGCGTTGCAGAAGCGGCCCATCACGATGTTGGCCACGTTCACCTTGCCGACCAGCCCGCCGGTCTCGCGGTCGACGATCAGGAAGGTCCGCAGGCCGGCCCCCTGGCGCTCCAGCAGGTCGGGCAGCCCGTTCGGCTCGACCGGGTTCCACCGCCCGACGTGCTCGGCGGACCGTCGGACCGCCTCGGCGTACGCACCCTCGTCCTCGGCCCGCGGGGCCCTGATCGTCACTCGCACCCCACCATCATCGGACACGCGATCGGCCCGCCGCCCGGATAATCCGGACGACGGGCCGATCGGTGACGACGGCGGGGACGGTGGCGGGCCGACGGGCCCCGGCCGGGCCGACGGGCACCGGACCGCCCGGATGCCTACAGCAGGTCCTTGAACTCCTTGGGGAGCTCGAAGTCGGCCGGTCCCTTGCCCGCGCCGAGGCCGAACGCCCCGCCGTCGGCCGGGGCCTGGGCGCCGCCCGGGCCGAGTGCGCGCCGCTCGGCGGCGGCCGCCTCCTCCTGCGCGCGCTTCAGCGGGTTGCCGCTCTTGCGCTTGCCCTTGGCCTGCGGGGCCTTCTTCGCGGACTTCTTCGCGCCGCCGCCCATGCCCGGGATCCCCGGCATGCCGGGCATGCCCTTGCCGGAGGCCATCGCGGACATCATCTTGCGGGCGTCGAAGAACCGCTCGACCAGGTTCTTGACCTCGCCGACCTGGACGCCCGAACCCTTGGCGATGCGGGCCCGGCGGGAGCCGTTGATCAGCTCCGGCTCGGCACGCTCGGCCGGCGTCATCGACTTGATGATCGCGCCGACGCGGTTGACGTCCTTGTCGTCGATGTTGTTGATCTGCTCGCGGATCTGGCCCATGCCGGGCAGCATGCCGAGCAGCTTGGAGATCGAGCCCATCTTCTGGACCTGCTCCAGCTGGGACAGGAAGTCGTCCAGCGTGAAGGCCTTCGGGCCGCCGCGCAGCTTGGCGGCGATCTTCTCGGCCTCGGCCTGCGAGAAGGTCTGCTCGGCCTTCTCGATCAGCGAGAGGACGTCACCCATGCCGAGGATGCGCGAGGCCATCCGGTCCGGGTGGAAGGCGTCGAAGTCGTCGACCTTCTCGCCGTTCGAGGCGAACATGATCTGCCGGCCGGTGACGTGCGCGACCGACAGGGCGGCACCGCCGCGGGCGTCGCCGTCGAGCTTGGAGAGCACGACACCGGTGAAGTCGACGCCGTCGAGGAAGGCCTGCGCGGTGGTGACCGCGTCCTGGCCGATCATCGCGTCGACGACGAACAGGACCTCGTCCGGCTCGACCGCGGCGCGGATGTCCGCGGCCTGCTGCATCAGCTCGGCGTCGATGCCGAGGCGGCCGGCGGTGTCGACGACGACGACGTCGTACTGCTTCTGCTTGGCGTACTCGATCGAGTCCTTGGCCACCTGCACCGGGTCGCCGACGCCGTTGCCCGGCTGCGGGCCGTAGAAGGCCACGCCGGCGCGCTCGGCGACCACCTGGAGCTGGTTGACCGCGTTGGGGCGCTGGAGGTCGCAGGCGACCAGCAGCGGGGTGTGCTTCTGCTTCTTCAGCCAGTGGCCGAGCTTGCCCGCGAGGGTGGTCTTACCGGCACCCTGCAGACCGGCGAGCATGATCACCGTGGGGCCGTTCTTCGCGAACCGCACCCGACGGGTCTCGCCGCCGAGGATCGCGATGAGCTCCTCGTTGACGATCTTGATGATCTGCTGCGCCGGGTTCAGCGCGCCCGAGACCTCGGCACCGAGCGCCCGGTCCTTGACCTGCTTGATGAAGGCCCGGACGACCGGCAGCGCGACGTCCGCCTCCAGCAGCGCGATGCGGATCTCGCGGGCGGTGGCGTCGATGTCCGCCTCGCTGAGGCGGCCCTTGCCCCGGAGGTTCTTGAACGTCGCTGCGAGGCGATCGGAAAGGGTGTCGAACACGTCGTCGCGGGTCCTCTGCGGCATCGGTATCGGTACGGTCGTCGCCCCCAAGGGTATCCGGCCACCCCGGGTACGGTCTCCACCCCCGTACGGACCGGGTCCGCGGCCCCTTTCCACCGGGCCCGCGACCCCGTTCAGCCCAGTGCCGCGCGGACCGCGGCCGCCACCTCCCCGGCCCGCTGGGCGGCCAGCGGGCGGCCCTCCCCGTCGGTCAGGTAGAAGGAGTCGACGGCGTCCGCGCCGAGCGTGGAGACGTGCGCGGTGCGCACCCGGACGCCGGCCTCGTCCAGCGCCCGGCCGATCCGGTGCAGCAACCCGGGGGCGTCGTGCGCGCGGACCTCCAGGACGGTCGCCGTCGCCGAGGCCACCGCGGGCGCGACCGTGACCAGCGGCGGCGGGGTCGGGATGCCCCGGCGCCGCGGGGCCGCCGCGTCCCGCTCGGCGAGCCGGCGGGCGACGTCCAGCGAGCCGTCCAGCGCCCGGCGCAGGTCCGCGCGCAGCCGGGCGGCCTCCGGCAGCTCGCCGTACTCGGCCGCCACCCGCCAGGAGAGCAGCAGGACCGGGCCCGCGCCGATCGGGTCCAGCTCGCGCAGGCCCGCCGAGCGGACGGTCAGCCGGTGCAGCGCGAGCACCCCGGCGACCGTGCCGAGCAGTCCGGGCCGGTCCGGGACGGCCAGCGTCAGCTCCACGCCCATCGGCTCCGGCGGGGTCGTGAGGGGCGGCTGCGCCGCAGGCGGGCCCGCCGTCTCCGCCTGGGCCTGGAGCGCCAGCGCCGGGGCGTCGGTGCGCGCGGCCTCGACGGCGAGCCGCTCCTGCTCGGCCGTGGGCGCCGCCTCGGCCGGCGCCGCCGGTCCCCCGGACAGCTGGGCGGCGGCCCGCGCCACCAGGCCGTCCACCAGCGAGGCGCGCCAGGTGCTCCACGCCGCCGGGCCGGTGGCCAGCGCGTCCGCCTCGGTGAGCGCGTGCAGCAGTTCCAGGCGCGGCAGGGTGGTGACCACCTTGGTGATCGCCTCGACGGTGGCCGGGTCGTCCGGGTCCCGCCGGGTGGCGGTGTCGACCAGGGTCAGGTGGTGGCGGACCAGCACCGCGAGGGTCTCGGTGTCCTCGGGGTCGAAGCCCATCCGGACGGCGACGTCGCGCACGATCACCTCGCCGGCCTCGCTGTGGTCACCGGGCCAGCCCTTGCCGATGTCGTGCAGCAGCGCGGCGACCAGCAGCAGGTCGGGCCGGGCCACCCGGCGGGTCATCGCGGCGGCCCGCACCGCCGTCTCGACGAGGTGGCGGTCCACCGTCCACCGGTGCACCGCGTTGCGCTGGGGGCGGCAGCGGACCCGCTCCCAGTCCGGCAGCAGCCGGGTGACCACGCCCTCGGCCTCCAGCGCCTCCCACACCGGCACGGCCGCCTCGCCGGCGCCGAGCAGCGTGACCAGCTGCTCGCGCGCCTCGTCGGGCCAGGGCACGGGCAGCGGGCGGCACTCGGCGGCGAGCCTGCGGACCGTCGCGTACGAGACGGTGAGCCCGTTCTGCGCGGCGGCCGCCGCGGCGCGCAGCGGCAGGACGGGGTCGGCGGCCGGGCGGGCGCCCTGCGCGAGCACCGCCTCGCCGTCCTGCTCGACGACGCCCTCGGCGAGCGGGCGGCGCTCGACCGCGCCGCGCGCCACCGCGCCCGAACCGCGCCCGGCGCCGCCGAACGGGAAGGCCAGCCGCCCCGGCCGTCGGCCCCGGCCGGACCGGGCGGCGAGCACCCGGTCCACCGCCCGCCAGGTGACGTCGCTCGCGTAGGCGATGGTCCGGGCGGCCTCGTAGACCTGGCGCAGCAGCGCGTCGGCGTCCAGCACGCCGAGCCGCTCGGCGACCTGGTCCTGGTCCTGGAGGCTGAGCCGCTCGGTGGCCCGGCCGGTGGCCAGGTGCAGCGCGTCGCGGACGTCGGCCAGCCGCAGCGCGGCGTCGTCGAGGCCGTCGCGCGGGGCGTCGGCGAGCCAGGTCGCGGCGACCGCGTTGAGCGCGACGACGTCGCGCAGGCCGCCCCGGGCCTCCTTGAGGTCGGGCTCCAGCAGGAACGACAGCTCGCCGTGCCGCTCGGCCCGCTCCCGGCCGAGCTCGCGCAGCTCGGGCAGCCGGGCCGGGGCGCCGGCCCGCCAGTCGCCGAGGACGGCGGAGCGCAGGGCCGCGGTCAGCGACTCGTCCCCGGCGACGTGGCGGGCGTCCAGCAGGCCGAGCTGCGCCTTGAGGTCGGCGGCGGCGACGGACCGCGCCTCGGCGACGGTGCGCACCGAGTGGTCGAGGGAGGCCCCCGCGTCCCACACGGGGTACCAGATCCGCTCGGGCAGCTCCCGGTCGATCCGGCCGGAGTGCAGCAGGAGGACGTCGAGGTCGCTGCGCGGGGAGAGTTCGCCGCGCCCGTAGCCGCCGACGGCGACCAGGGCGACGCCGGCGGGGGCACCGGCGGACGCGAGCAGGCCCGCCAGCCAGTCGTCGGTGAGCCGGGCGAGCGCGGCGCGGCGTTCGCGGCCGGCCGGGCCGGGGCCGGCGAGCAGCGCGGCTCTGGCCGCTCCGTAGCCGGCGGGACCGGAATCGGAAGGACTGGTCTCGGTGGTCATGCGGGGTCCCGTCCGTCGGGCGGTTGTGCGGGGTGGCGCCGGCGGGCGGGCCGGGTGCCGATGCGCCGCCGGGCGGGGGGGGGCCCCCCCGGGGGGGGGGCGCGCCCCCCGCGGGCGGGAG
>NZ_JBHVPD010000166.1:5964-12621 GCF_042887525.1 Kitasatospora sp. NPDC057936 | reverse complement strand
CCGCTACGAGAAGACCGCCACCGTCTACCAGGCCGGACTCCACATCGCGGGCATCTTCATCTGGTCCGCCCGCTGATCCGAAAGAAAGTCCCTAGTTGGTCAGCGAGGCGGCCCGTTCGACGCTGGTAGCGCTCCAGCAGACTGGGCACCTGCTCACGGAACGTCTGCCGTCGACAGCCCAGCACCGGGCAGGCCAAGCGGCGGACGCGCACCGCCACCAGCACCCGCCGGCCATCCGCCAGCACGTCCGCCGCCGTTCGACGGTGGAACCCGTGCACCCGGTCCGTCGGCGCCCCGCAGGCCGGGCAGGGCGCCGGACCGTCCTGGGTCCGGGCCATCACCCGGATCACCTCGCCCTCGTCCACCACGTCCTCGATCGCCAGCGGCGACAGCCCGGAAAACGCCGTGCCCACAAGCTCATTGACATCTCGCAGGACCTGCCAACGGCGCCCGCCGCACATCGTTACCACCGACTACGGGACGGGGCCGTTCATTGGGCAGACCCTTCGACGGCGTTGCGGAGGAGCTGCTTTCGGATGTGGCTGGACACCGACCATGCTGAATGAACATACTGTGCCCGGATCGCACGCCATGCGACACACGATCAGTTCGATGCGCTCCCATTCCTGGGCGCTCCTTCATCGGCGACCCGGGCTTCAGTGCTCGTGGGTCGCCGCCGTGTGCCGGGCGGGCGACCGTCCCTTGCCAGAAGTTCCAGCCCTCCGGGGCTCCTTTCGGCATGGGCGCGCACCATACGGCCCGGCAGGCCGAGACATTAAAAGATCCAAGATCCGGGGAAACATGATTCGCAAGTTTTCGACCGCGCTCTTCGCGCTGGTCGCCATGATCGGGTTCACCTCACTCGCTGCAAGCCCCGCGCAGGCCGTCGGCAGCTCGGTCCTGTGGAACACCGAGAACAAGTGCGCGACCCCTGAGGGGAACAGCACCGACAACGGCACCGTGGTCACGGTCTGGTCCTGCACGGGCAGCAGCCTGCAGAACTGGCACTGGGAGGGGATGCTCCTGGTTCACGACGTGAGCGGCAAGTGCATGACGCCCCGCGGCAACGCCTCGGGTACCAACGGCGCCGTGCTTACTCTGTGGACCTGCGATCCCTACGCGACGTCCAGCCCGCAGCGGTTTGATTACAACCTCGACCAGGAGCGGATCTGGACCCTGCACGGTGGCAAGTGCATCACCTCGGAGGGCAACTCCCTGGACAACGGGACCTGGCTGACGCTGTGGACCTGCGGCGACCCCGGGAACCACCCCCAGTCGTGGGCCATCGTCGGCTGACGAACCACCGGCTCACTAGCGTCACTGGCCAACCCGTCAGGCCGAGCTGATCAAGCAGGAGTTCGAGCTGACCGACTGACCCCTGAACGCAGAAGGGCCCTTTCCGCGATTGCGGAAGGGGCCTATCTCTCGTTCTCCGCAGGGGTATTGGCGCCCGGGGACGTCAGCCGACTCACCTCCGGCGATCGCCCAGTGAGCTTGCTCCGCTTTGACGGACACCATCGGTGTGGTGGTCAGGCCGCCAGGACGGTCTCGTACTCGACGGGACTGCGGTAGCCAAGGCCGCTGTGCAGCCTTCGCATGTTGTACCAGGCTTCGATCCACTCGAAGATCGCGGTGCGGGCCGCCGCCCGGCTCGACCACGGCCGGTCGCCGGGCAACTCCCGCTTCAGCGTGGCGAAGAACGACTCGGCGAGCGCGTTGTCCCGGCACTGCCCGGTACGGCCGACCGACAATCTGACATCGAACTTGCCTGCCGGAAGAGCGAATTCGCGACTCGTGTATTGGCAGCCGCGATCCGAATGGAACACCACCGGGTCGGCTGGGCGGCGGGTGCGGCAGGCAGCCCGAAGCGCGTCGGCGACTTGTAGTGCTTTGTTAGGAGGCTTGTCACATCGTCCGTCGAACGCTGCATCAACCGCCTGAAGAACTGGCGCGGCCTGGCCACCCGCTACGAGAAGACCGCCACCGTCTACCAGGCCGGACTCCACATCGCGGGCATCTTCATCTGGTCCGCCCGCTGATCCGAAAGAAAGTCCCTAGCTGGATCGACGCACGGCCGGGGTCGGTGGCGTCGCGGGTTTCACGAGGCGGCGAGCGTGGCCACGACGTCCTGGCCGCAGGCGGTGGCGGCGGCTTCGGCGTCGGCGGGCGGGATGTCCTTCAGGGTGACCCCGGAAAAGGTGCCCTTCTCATAGCTGATGGTGATGAGCGCGTTGCGCTGGAGCACCACGAGGTCGGCGTGGCCGTACCCATTCATGGTGGTGTAGAACAGGGTCGCCTTCTCCCCTATGCCGGGAACGGCCCGGTCATCAGTGACCTTCATTCCGCTGGTGGCCCCCCCGTTCCGGTGCCCGGCCACGGTGATCTCGTAGCCACTCTCGGCAACCGGGGACAGCTGGACCATGACCTGCATCATGGTCCAGCCTCCGTCATTGCTGTGCCAGCCCGCGCTCGCATTGGTCATGCCCACGACGTCCTTTTGCTCGCTGCACGAGGTTCCCTTCGCATAGCGGTCGACCGTCTCGGGGCGAACCAGGACGCAGCCCGCGGCCAAGGTGGTGTAGGGCGCCGTCGTAGGGCTCGCCGGTCCGGAGGTGACCGAGAGGGTCGGTGCGGGCGAGACCGAGAGCGTCGGCGCGGGCGAGACGGTCGTCGTGGCCGAGACGGTCGTCGCGGCGGAGACCGTCGTCGCGGCCGTCGTCCCCGCAGTCGCCGCCGGGGTGACGAGGTTGGCCACCAGGCCCAGGACGAGCGCTGCGGTGCCCGCCCCGGCCGTGACGCCTCCGAGCAGCCAGGTCCACCGCCGGGAGGGTCCGGCCGGGCGCAGGTCCGCCGGGTCGGGGAGGGTGGCGGGAGTGGGCTGTGGCGGCAGGGGGCGGGTGCCTGGGAGGGTCGGCAGCGGTTCGGTGGCGGGCGGGGTGTCCTCGATCTCGGCCATCTCGTGATCAACCCTTCGGAGGCTGTCAGCCGGCTGACAGGTGATAGGCGGTCAGGGTGGCCCCGTAGCCGACCAGCAGGGCCGAGTCCTGGGCGAGGACTTGCGGGGCCCCTGGCTGCCGGGCGAACGTCTGGTGCCATTGCGGTTTGCCGGCGGCGCTGGTGAGCGACTGCACGGTGATCCCGTCGGCGGCGGTGGGCGCAGTGATCAGGAACGACCCTCCGACGGCGCCCCACACGGTGGCGGCGCCGTGTGGCGACGGCCAGGTCCACGCGGTGCGCCCGGTGCGCAGGTCGAGGGCGGACGCGTCCTGCGGGCCGCCGGTCACGACGACGGTTCCGGCGTCCGCGCACCCGGTGAGGACGCCGGTGCGCCAGCCGGTCCAGAGCCGGGCGCCCTCGGTGTCGAAGGCCGCCGTCACGACCTTCCCGTCCGTGGCCGTCGTCGCGGTGAGGGGCAGGCAGGTGATCACCCCTTGGCGGAGCGAGAGCGAACCCTGGTAGGAAGCGTTGTACATGATCCCGGACGGAAGACCGGTGGGCCGACTCCAGAGGACGGTCGCGTTCTGGCCGTCCACGGCGGTGAGGGCGAGATCCGCGCCCAGGGCGCACAGCCGGCTCCCGTCCGGCGGCGCGTAGAGGTCCTGGGCGTCGAGCGACCAGCGTTGGCGTCCGGTCGCGCTGTCGAGTGCCACGAACCGGAAGGCGCCCTTGGCGAGCCGGGCCGGGTCCCCGAGGAGCGTGACGATCAGCAACCCCGCCGACGGCATGCCCTGGATGCGGAACGAAGTGCCCAGCGCCGTACTGCTCCACAGCCGGCGCCCTCCGGCCGCGTCGTAGCCGTGCAGCGTTCCGTCGGCTCCGGTGACCAGCAGCAGGCCCGGCAGCGGCAGGGCGACGGACTGCGCACCGGGAACCGGGTCGGACGAACGCCAGACCGTGTCGCCGCTGCGCGCGTCGCGTGCCCGCACCGAGCCGTCGGAGTCCACGGACCAGAGCCGCCCGCCGTCGCCGACCGGGAGCATCCCCGCCTCCGCGGTGCTGCTCCACAGCACCCGCCCGTCGGAACGGTCGTAGCCGACGGCACCCGTGCGGTCCGCGCACACCACCGCCGCCGGTCCGCAGCCGACCGGTGTCATGCCGGCCCGGGGAAGCGTCGCCGACCAGGCCGTCGGGGGCTCCCCCGAGGTGCCCGGCCACAGGGCCCGGGTGACACCGCCCGCGGCGGCCGTGGCGAGCAGCGCTCCGCCGAGGACGAGGAGCCTGCGCCGGGTGCCGTTCGGATCGCTCAGCACCCGGGCCAGTTCACGCTCACGCCGGCGTACGGTCCGCTCGGCCCCTCCCAGCCAGTCGGTGCCGACCGCCGGGCCGTACCGGAAGGCCTCGGCGAGCTCGGTGGGCGTGGGCCGCCGGGCCGGATCCCGGTCCAGACAGCGCACCAGCAGTCCCACCAGCTCCGGTGGCACTCCGTCGAGGTCCGGAGGCTCCTCGGAGGCCCGGTAGATCAGCACCGCCGGCGGCCCTTCGCCGAAGGGCGTGCGGCCGGTCCCGGCGAAGGCCAGCACGGCGCCGAGTGAGAACAGGTCGCTGGCGGGGGTGAGGTTCAGCCCTGCCGCGTGTTCGGGGGACATGAACCCGGGGGTGCCGATGATCTGGCCGCTCGCGGTGGGCAGCGCGTCGGCCGTCGGCTTGCTGATCCCGAAGTCGATGATCCTCGGGCCGTCCCGGGCGACCAGGATGTTCGAGGGCTTCAAGTCCCGGTGGATGATCCGGGCGCGGTGACTCCTCCCCCACCTAAAGGTGGGGGCTTCTCGCTAGCCCTGGCGGGCGTCGCGACGGACAAGCCCTGCCCGTAGAACGTTGGTGGCTCCCACCGTGTCGGCGTGCGCCTGGTAGCCGCAGCCAACGCAGTGGAAAGTCTCCTGGTTGGGCCGGTTCTGCGCCGCAACGTGCCCGCATTCGGGGCAGGTGCGGGAGGTGTTGCGGGGGTCCACGGCGATCACTTCCCGACCGGCGCTTTCAGCCTTGCTGGTGAGAATCGTGAGGAACACCCCCCAACCGGCATCGGTGATCGACTTGTTCAGCCCGGCCTTGGCCGCCGCGCCGTTGGGCAGGAAGCCACCCGGCTGGTCGGGATCGGGTTTTGGGGCCGGGGCCTTGACCATGTTGCGGATCTTGAGGTCTTCGTGCGCGATGAAGTCATGCCGACGCACGAGGTCAAGAGCGGTCTTGTGCGCGTGGTCGAGTCTCTGACGGCGGACCTTGCGGTGCAGGTCGGCAACGCGCTGGACGGCCTTGCGGCGGCGGTTGCTGCGCCGCTTGCACCGGTTGAGGGCCTGCTGTGCGGCTTCGAGCTTCGCGGCGGCGCGCCGGCCGTGGCGGGGGTTGGGGACGAACCCGCCGTTGGAGTCGGCGAGGAAGTTGGCTATGCCCATGTCGATGCCGATCACGCTGCCCGTGGGGGACAGCGGCTCGGGCTCGGCCTGCTCGGCGGTCAGGACGACGTACCAGCGCTTGCCCTCGCGCTTGACGCTGACGGTCTTGACCTTGCCGGCCACCGGCCGGTGCTGGTTGACCTTGACGTGCCCGACGCCCTGGAACCGGACGCGGGTGGTCGGGTCGTGCGGGGTGGAGTCCCAGCGGCAGCCGTCCCCGTCCTTGGGGAAGTCCGCCGTGTCGAACCAGTTCACCCCCCGAAAGCGCGGGTAGCCGGGCGTCTCGCCGGACTTGACCCGGCGGAAGAACCCGGCGAACGCCTTGTCCAGGCGACGGAGCGTCGCCTGCTGCGAGGAGAACGACCAGCGGCCCTGGCGCTCCGGGTCGAACGCCCGGATCTCCTTGAGCTGCGCCGACTGCATCCCGTACCTGATGCTGGTCTTCGAGACGTGCCGGTAGGCGTCGCGGCGTTCCTGCAACGCCCCGTTGTAGAGCGAGCAGTGATCCCGAAGCATCTCCGACAGTGCCTGCGCCTGGCCCACGGTGGGCCGCATGAGGAACTTGTACGCACGGATCATCCAGCCCACCCCCTTTCGGTCGATGTGGTCAAGCTAGTGCACCCCACTGACAACGCAGCGTTCTCCGCCGCTTCGCGGCTCCGGGCCAAGGATGCATTCCCTCCCCGGCTGAAGCCGGGGATACCCTGCAAGATCAGGGATGGGAGGGATCGACCCGGAGGCCGGCGACGCCGTCCTGCTGGTGCAGCCCGGCGGCCGCATCCCGTCCTTCGCCGTCATCGGGCCGCCGGGCACGCAGGGCCGGACGCTCTGGCGCTGGGGTCCGGACGAATCCGAGGTCCCGGTCGAGTGGCACGTCGACCTGCAGCCGGTCGCCCCCGCGATCGATCGCTCGATCGACGACCAGGCGGCGTTCGAGCGGAGCCTGCGGGGCGAGGGGCCCGATGTCGAGATGCCCGGCGGCGAGGACCTGCACGACTACGTCGGCGGCACCGCCTGCTACCCCAACCTCTACGCGCGCGTCGACTCCCCCTGGCAGTTCCTCTTCAAGATCAGCGATGCCGGCGAGGGCGAGGACGATCCGTACTTCCTCAACTTCGGCTACGGCTACGGCTTCGGCTTCGTCAGCCCCGACCACCGCGAAGGCCGCTTCTTCTGGGAGTGCTCCTGAGCGCCCGTCCAGCCGCTGGGGTAAAGCACCACCCCCGCCTAGACAGCCGACTAGGTGAATAAAAGAAGGGAGAGGGCA
>NZ_JBHVPD010000166.1:0-5954 GCF_042887525.1 Kitasatospora sp. NPDC057936 | reverse complement strand
GTCGAGCACGGTCGCGGCGTGGTCCTCCATCGGCGCGCCCACGTGGCGGGGGGGCGCGGGGGGGGGGCGGGGGGCGCGCCCCCGGGCGGGCCGCGCGCCCGGCCGGCCCCCCGCCCCCCCCCGCCTCCCGCGCCTGTGCGGTCAGTACTCGCTGCTCGGGGCCTGGGCGGTGGGGCCGAGGTCGGGGTGGTCGCGGACTTCGAGGGCTTCGCCGTGGCGGTCGAGTTCGAGGACGAGGAGTTCGTTGCGGCCCGGGCGCCACAGCGGGGCCGGGGCGTAGAGGGTGCGCTGGGGGCCCTCGGCGGTGTGGCGGCCCAGCAGGAAGCCGTTGAGCCACAGCAGGCCGCGGCCCCAGCCGGGCAGGGCGACGAAGGCGTCGGCGGGGGCGTCGACGTCGGTCTCGAAGCGGTGGAACGCGGGGTCGCCGTCGGTGAGCGCCACCGCCCCCGGCTCCTCCAGGCGGAGGGCGGCGAGGTCGTCCAGCGGCAGCGGCCGGATCTCCCACTCGAAGAGCAGCTGGCCGTCGTGCGCGACGCCCCGCGTGATGCCCTTGCGGTCGTCCATGTTGGGGCCGTAGTTCACCCGCCCCAGGGCCTCGACCAGGATGTCGAGGACGGCGCCGCCGGGCCCGGTGGCCAGGGGCAGCGTCGCCCGGGGGCTGTTGCGGTCCAGGACGCCGAGCGGGCGCCCGTCGGCGAAGACGTGGGCGCGGTCGGCGAGTCCGTCGATGCGCAGCGGCAGTTCGGGGCGCGGTCCGGGCACGCGGGTGCGGTAGTGGACGAGGCCGCGGGCCTGGCCGAGGCGTTCCATCGGTTCGGGGCAGGCCCGCCGTACCGGCGCCGACAGCGAGTCCAGGGCCGTGAGGAGCCGGGCCCGGCCCGTGGCCCGTTCCAGGCGGCGCGGGGCCAGGCGCGGTGGCGGGGCGGGCAGTTCGCCCTCCGGCAGGGGCACGTAGCGGCCGATGACCTCCCGCAGCGCGTGGAACTTCTCGGTGAGCTCGCCCGCCTCGCCGATCGGCGCGTCGTAGTCGTAGCTGGTGGAGGTGGGCTCGAACCCGGCGTCGCAGGGGTGGGCGCCGCTGTGGTTGGCGCCCGCCCACAGGCCGAAGTTGGTGCCGCCGTGGGCCATGTAGAGGTTGACGGAGGCACCGGTGGCGAGGAGTTCGTCGAGGGAGGCGGCGCTCTCCTTGGGGTCGCGCACGTGGTGCGGCTCGCCGAGGCGGTCGAACCAGCCGATCCAGAACTCCATCGCCGTCAGCGGCCCGGGCAGGGCGGACGCCTGGTGGCGGCGCAGCGCGGCGAGGCGTTCGGGCGCGCGGGAGCCGAAGGTCGCGGTGGCGAGGTGGCCGGGGATGGTGCCGCCCTGCTGCATGGTGTCGTGGGCGCCGTCGGCGGTGAACAGCAGGCAGTCCACGCCGCGGCGCACCAGGCCGTCGCGCAGGTGGCGCAGGTAGGCGCAGTCGCGCCCGTAGCTGCCGTACTCGTTCTCCACCTGCACCGCGACCACCGGCCCGCCCCGGCTCGCCAGCAGCGGCAGGATCTCGGGCACGACGGCGTCGAACCAGCCGTCTACCTCCGCGAGGTAGGCGGGCTCCGAGCAGCGCAGCCGCAGGCCGTCGACGGCGAGCAGGCGGGCGGGCAGGCCGCCGAAGTCCCATTCGGCGCAGATGTACGGGCCGGGGCGCAGGATCACGTCCAGGCCCAGGGCCTGCGCGGCGCGGGCGAACCGGGCGACGTCCCGCCAGCCGGTGAAGTCCACCTCGCCGGTGGGGAGTTCGTGGAAGTTCCAGGGGACGTAGGTGTCGACGGTGTTGACGCCCAGCGCCCGCAGCCGGCGCAGCCGGTCCTCCCACTGGTCGGGGTGGACGCGGAAGTAGTGCAGGGCGCCGGAGACGATGCGGTGCGGCGCGCCGTCGCGCAGGAATCCGGAGGCGTCGAAGTCGAGCATGCGGGGGCCTTTCGCAGGGAACGGGCGGCCGGGTGGGTACGGACGATGGTCGGTATGCCCAGGCCGCGCGCGGGCAATCAGATCTTCATGACGGACACGCACACCGGCACCGCCCGTGACCTCCTCGCCCTCGTCGGCGGGGCCGCCAACGTCACCTCCACCGCCCACTGCATCAGCCGCCTGCGCCTGGGCCTGGCCGACCCGGGCCTCGCGCGCACCCAGCGGATCAAGGACCACCCGGCGGTGCTCGGGGTCGTCGTGGACGGCACCTACCAGATCGTCCTGGGACCGGCGGCCGTCGACCGCGTCGCGCAGGCGTTCGAGCAGCTCGTGGCCACCGCCGCCCCAGCAGCGGACGCCGACGTCCCAGCAGCGGCCACCGCCGCCCCGGCGGCGGACGCCGACGCCCTCGCCGCCAGGGGAGCAGCCCTCAAGGACGACCGCACACGCCGCAACGCCACCCCCGGCAAACTGCTCCTGCGCCGCATCGCCGACATCTTCGTCCCCCTCATCCCCGCCCTCATCGCCTGCGGCGTCATCGCCGGCCTCGGCGCCACCCTCAACTCCCTCGCCCTGTCCACCCACACCGCCGCCCTGACCGGCATCGTCCCCGTCACCACCGCGCTCTCCCAGGGCTTCATGTCCCTGATCGCCGTCTTCGTCGGCTACAACACCGCCAAGGAGTTCGGCGGCACCCCCGTCCTCGGCGGCGCGGTCGCCGGCATCGTCGTCTACCCGGGCGTCGCCGCCATCACCCACACCCCCTTCGGCCACCTCAAGCCCGGCCAGGGCGGCGTCCTCGGGGCCCTCGCCGCCGCCGCCCTGTGCGCCGCGCTCGAACGCTGGGCCCGCCGATGGGTGCCCGACGCCCTGCAGATGCTGCTCGTGCCCACCACCGCCCTCGCCCTGTCCGGCCTGACCGCCCTGCTCCTCCTGATGCCGCTCGCCGGCCTCCTCGCCGACGGCATCGGCAACGGCGCCACCTGGCTCCTCGCCCACGCCGGTGCCGGCGCCGGGGTCCTCCTCGGCGGCACCTTCGGCACCCTCGTCATGTTCGGCCTCCACCAGGCCCTCATCCCCATCCACACCACCCTCATCGAGCACCAGGGCTACAGCGCGCTCTACCCCATCCTCGCCATGGCCGGCGGCGGCCAGGCCGGCGCCGCCGTCGCCGTCTACCTGCGCGCCCGCCACAACCCCTCGCTGCGCCGGGTCATCAGGTCCGCGCTGCCCACGTGCGTCCTGGGGGTCGCCGAGCCCGTCATCTACGGCGTCACGCTGCCGCTGGTGCGGCCCTTCGTCACCGCCGGGATCGGGGCCGCGGTCGGCGGCGCCGTCGTCGGCACGTTCGCCCAGCTCGGCCTGACCACCGGCTCCACCGCGATCGGCCCCTCCGGCCTCGTCCTGCTGCCCCTGCTCGACGGCAGCCACGGCATCGGCCCCGCCGTCCTCGTCTACACCGGCGGCTGGCTCACCGCCGCGCTCGCCGCCTGCGCCGCCACCTACGCCTTCGGCTTCACCCCGGCGATGCTCACCGCCCTCAACGCCCCGGCGGACGGGGCAGGCGGGCCAGGCGGGACGGGCGGGGCAGGCGGGCCGGGCGGGCCAGGCGGGACGGGCGGGGCAGGCGGGGCCCCGGCCGGATAGGGTCCGTGACGACGACCGGACGATCTTCGAGGAGTACCGCCATGAGTGCCGCCGTGCCCACCCCGCCCGCCGGTGCGCCGGTCACCAGGTTCGGCCTGGGCACCGCCGCCGTCGGCCGCCCGGGGTACATCAACCTCGGGCGCGACGCCGACCTGCCCGCCGGGCGCAGCGTCGAGGCGCTGCGCCGGCGCACCCACGAGCTGCTGGACGCCGCGTACGCCGCCGGGGTGCGGTACGTCGACACGGCCCGCTCCTACGGGCGCGCCGAGGAGTTCGTCGCGCAGTGGCTGGCCGAGCACCCCCGGGAGGCGGCCGACACGGTGGTGGGCAGCAAGTGGGGCTACACCTACACGGCGGGCTGGCGCACTTCCGGGGTGGCCGCGCACGAGGTCAAGGAGCACTCGACGGCGGTGTTCGACCGTCAGGTCAAGGAGACCAGGGCCCTGCTCGGGCGCCACCCGGACGTCTACCTCGTCCACTCCGTCACTCCCGACAGCCCCGCCCTCACCGACCCCGCCCTGCACGGGCGCCTGGCCGGACTCGCCGCCGACGGCGTGCGGGTGGGCCTGTCCACCAGCGGCCCGGACCAGGCCGCCGCGATCCGCGCGGCCCTCGCCGTGACGGTCGACGGGCAGCCGCTGTTCGCCGCCGTCCAGTCCACCTGGAACCTGCTGGAGACCTCCGCCGCCCCCGCCCTGGCCGAGGCCCACGACGCCGGCTGGCTCGTGGTCGTCAAGGAGGCGATGGCCAACGGCCGCCTCGCCGACCGCAACGCCACCGGCCCCGACACCGCCGCGCTGCGCGCCCTCGCCGCCCGCACCGGCGCCACCTGCGACGCCCTGGCCCTGGCCGCGGCGGCCGCCCAGCCCTGGGCCGGCCTCGTCCTGTCCGGCGCCGCCACCCCAGCCCAGCTCGCCTCCAACCTCACCGCCGTCGCCCACCCCCTCACCCCGGACGACCTCGCGGCCCTCGCACCGCTGGCGGGGCCGGCGGGGGAGTACTGGCGGGCGCGCGCGGGGCTGGCGTGGTCGTGAGGTCCCGAGCGGTCGGGGCCGACCGGCTCCCCCGATGTCCGCACCCGCTATGACGGCGTCAAAAAACAGCCCCTGACCAGGCATTCCAGGCACCGGCCAGATATGGCCGGTGCCCGTCCTGGTTCCCCGCGGCGCCCGGACAACACGATGGCCACAGGTCGCCGCACCCGACGCGGCGCCCCACCCGACCAGAGGGAGCTGACCCCACATGACCATGCGTGCCAGCCTCGCCCGCCGCCTCAAGGCCGTCCTCGCGACGACGGCGCTCGCGCTCACCGGCGCCGCCGTCGTGCCCACCGCCGCGCACGCCGACACCGCGCAGCCGCACCACTACTACATCGAGCTCGGCGGCACCGGGACGGCCCTGGCGGCACCCCGCTGCACGTACACCTTCGACCTCGCCAACCAGCACCTGCCGGCCGGCAGCACCGCGATCCCGGTCTGCTACCCGGCCAGCGGCGGCCCGTTCATCGGCGGCCAGAACCAGCTGCCGGCCCCGTTCGAGCCGAGCTTCGGCGACAGCGTCAACGCGGGCTACTGGAACGCCAAGGCGGCCCTGGAGAAGGCCTACAAGGCCGACCCCACCGCCCGCTTCACCATCGCCGGCTACTCGCAGGGCGCCTGGGTCGGCGACCTGCTGCTCCAGACCATCGCCAACAACGGCACCGCCGTGCCCCGCGAGCAGGTCGACGGCATGCTCTACGCCGACCCGATGCAGCCCGGCACCGGCTTCTGGCACCTCGTCCCGCAGGGCACCCTGATCCCGTTCGTGGCGTACTCCCCGGGCACCGGCCCGGAGAACTTCCCCGGCGGCATGCCGGTCCAGCGCTTCTGCATCAAGACCGACGGCGTCTGCGACGCGACGTCCCTGGACTCCTTCAGCGGCTTCCTCGCGCAGCACCCGCGCTACCCCGGGAGCATCATCGTCGACACCCTCGCCAACACCGGCGGCAACGGCACCAAGTGGTACCCGGCCGGCGCCTGACCGGATAACGGGGGCGGAGAGCCACGGGGGAACAACGGGGGAGACGGGGGAGCAACGGGGGAGCAACGGGGGAAAACCGGCGCCGCGGTCCGTGGGGGGACCGCGGCGCCACACCCGTCCCTCCTCCTCCCCCCCCGAGGGCGGTGCGTCAGAACAGCTCCAGCCGCGCGTGCGTCGCATCGGCGAAGACCTCCAGCAACACCCGGCCCACCGGATGCTCCTCCGACAGGAAGGCGCTGCGCCGCGCGGGTCTGTACGGTCTTCGGTGTAACTCCCGATCAAGGAAGAACACCTGATGAGCGACGTGATCGTCTCTGCTGAGGCGGTTGAGGAAGTCCGGC
>NZ_JBHVPD010000165.1:767-13112 GCF_042887525.1 Kitasatospora sp. NPDC057936 | reverse complement strand
GCCCCGCACTGCCCCCCGGCTCCGCCCCCGGGGGGCCGCCCTGCCGGGCCTGCCCCGCGCGCTCCGGCGTCCCGGGCCGAAGGCCCCGCCCGGACCGGAGCCGGGAGCCGCTCGCCGCTCGCCGCTCGTCGCGCGGGCTCAGGGGCGGGCGGCGGCCAGCAGGGCGAAGGCGGCGATGATCACCGCGACGCGGCCGTAGTGGTAGCGCTCCCAGCGCTTCATCTGCTCCTTCCAGTCCGCGGGCCGGTTCTCGGGGGTCCACGTCTTGCCCCGGTTGTTGATCGGGACGAGCAGCAGGACCGACATGAGCACGCTGACGACCAGCAGGGCGCCCGCGGTGACGACGAGAGCGGCGCCGTGGCGGTGCCATCCGGCAACCGCCCACAGCACGACCAGGACGAGCGAGGCGATGTACCAGAAGGGCATCACCGCGCCGAGCATCCGCCCGCCGTGCGCACGGCCGAGCTGGCCGCCGTCACCGGGAAGCGCGTCGAAGATCCGGTTCACGAAGAAGGCGACGCAGAACTCCACCCCCACCATCACCCCGACAACCACGGTGGTGAAGACCTCCAGTGCGCTGAGCATGATGACCCCTCCAGGCATCTAGTGCTGCTAGCCGATGAGGCAACGCTAGTACTACTGCCGCTCGATTGTCTAGCGATGCTAGGGTCGGGTCATGTCGGTCACGCCGGTCCAGGAACGCAAGCAGCGCGAACGGGCGCAGCGCGAGCGCCTCATCGTGGCGGCGGCCCGTGAACTCGCCGAGCGCCAGGGCTGGGAGGCGGTGACCACCCGGCGCCTGGCCGAGCGCATCGGCTACAGCCAGCCCGTCCTGTACGGGCACTTCCGCGGCAAGCGGGAGATCATCGGCGCGGTCGCCCTGGAGGGCGCCGCCGAGCTGGCCGCGACGGTGCGGGCCGCGGCCGCCGCCACCGCGTCCGCCGGCAGCGCGTCCGCCGGCAGCGCGGGCGGGCCGCGGGAGCGGGCCGGTGCCGTGGCCCGGGCCTACCTCGGCTTCGCCGCGGGCAACCCGGCGCTCTACGACGCCCTGTTCCACCTCGACGCGGGCCTGGCCTTCGCGCGCGAGGACACCCCCGGGCCGCTGAAGGACGCCTTCACCGCACTGCTGGACAGCCTCGGCGAGGCGGCCGGCGACGGCACCCACCCGGCGCTGTTCACCGAGGTGTTCTGGGCCGCCCTGCACGGACTGGCCACCCTCGCCCGGGCCGCACGCCTGCCACCCGGGGACACCGCGCGCAGGACACAGCTGCTGGTGGAACGGCTCACCGCCATCTGACACCCCGCCCGGCCCGGCACCCCATCACGGCCGCCGCACCGCCCCGGGGCCCCGGCCCCCGCCGCCTGCGCTCGCCCACGCCCGCACCCGCACGCCGCGACACCCGCCGACCACGACCCGCTGCCCGCACCGCAGGTGACACCCCGCCCGCCGGCCCGCCCGCGCACAACAGGCACCACCACACCCCGTTGCCCGCACCACAGGTGACACCCCGCCCGCCGGCCCGGGGCCACGGCGCAGCGGTACGGCCCTCACCCCGCGATTCGGGGCCCCGGGCACCGCGTCCCGGGCGGGCCCCCGCCCGGGACGCCGGCACCCGTCGATCACGCCCCGGTACGCGCCCCGGCCCCGCCCGCCTACCCTGCTGCCGTGCCCCGGCACAGGCACACCGCCGAAACCGCGCCCCCGCACCGCAGGTGACACCGCGCCCGCCGGCCCGCCCGGGGCCGCGGCGCAGCGGTACTGCCCTCACCCGCGCACCCGGCGCCCCGCGGTCCGGGGCCCGGACCCCACCGCTGGCCGCCTGCGGCTCACCCACGCCCGCACCGCACGCCGCGACACCCCCCGATCACGACCCCGACCCGTCCGCGTACCCGGCCGCCGTGCCCGTGCCCCGGCACGGGCACACCGCCGAAACCGCGCCCCCGTACCGCAGGTGACACCGCGCCCGCCGGCCCGCCCGGGGCCGCGGCGCGGTCGTGCGGCCCCGCCCGCGCACCCGGCCCCGGCCGGCCTGCTCCTCTGGCGGCACCCGGTTTCCCGGCCGGGGGGGCGGGCGACGCGCCGTCGCCACTCCCCCGCGCCGCGACCCGCCGCGGCCCGCCGGGAGCAGCCGGGTGGCCGCGCGGCGTGTTCACTGCGCGGGCGGCCAGGGCACCAGGGCCGGGCGGGCGGGGTCCGGGTTCGCGTCCGGGCTGCGCAGCGTCAGCTGGCGCCGGCGGCTTCGGGGTGTCCAGCCGTGGCGCACCAGCGCCTCCC
Source organism: Kitasatospora sp. NPDC057936 (assembly GCF_042887525.1). NCBI lineage: Bacteria > Bacillati > Actinomycetota > Actinomycetes > Kitasatosporales > Streptomycetaceae > Kitasatospora > Kitasatospora sp. NPDC057936. The sequence continues at coordinate 10,837 of NZ_JBHVPD010000165.1, read as the reverse complement.
GGATCAGGCCGGCCACCAGTCCCGGCGCGATCACCACGCCGTGCTCCACCCACACCACCAGGCGCTGCCCGTCACCCTGCGCGTGCGCCACCACGACGGCCAGCCCCGGCTCGTCGTCGGGTGCCACCGTCCAGCGGTAACGGTCCCCGCCGACGACGATCACCCGCGAGCCCTTCCCCGCCAGCGCCACCCGCACCACTCCCCCTTTTTCCGGACACCCCGCCCCATCATCCCGGCCCCGGGACTCATCCCGGCCCCGGGCCCCGGTGGGGCGGCCCCGGGCATGCTGCACACCAGACCCGGCTCCCGTCACCGCAACCAGCGCAACCAGCGAAGCCGCGGAACTCGGCAGGCCGTCAGGCCTCCGACTCCCCTGCTCCCGGGTGCCCGGCTCGTTGGCCCGTGACGTGAGCAGGAAGGCTCGGCGGGCGGGGCTCGCGGGGCCACTCGTGCGCTGGTGTCCTGCCCTGCGGCTACGCGGCGAGAGCCCCGGCCACCTTCTCGAAGTCCGAAGGGTCGAGATTCCCCCTGCTCACCGTGGCAGTGCGCACGGACCGCTGCCGTGCCACGTGCTCGTACGTGGCGAGTTCGGGCACGGCCCTGTGCCAGTCGGCTGTACAGCGGCCCATCACGATCACGGCCTTGCGCTCGATCGCCTGCCGAACGAGGCCGAACGCGAACGGCTGTGACGGCAAGGCTTTCGGCAGACGCCGCCATCGCCTGGAGTGGTAGCCGTGCAGCTGTACGGCGAGCACGCGATGGGCGAGCTCGTCGTAGGAGTGGCCGAGCGACAGCAGGTCCTTGAGTTTTCTGCGCCACCAGGTGCTTCCGGGATGGCCGCCGGCGTCGTGTGTCAGGAAGTGGTGTGGGGTGCCGGCCGGTGATGCGGCATTCGCCAGTGACCTCTCGGTCACTCCGGGACGGGCGTAGGCGGCGGGGTCGTCGTCGTCCCTGCCGGGATTCGCCAGCAGTACGACCAAAGGTGCGTCATGCGGGCCGAGGAACGGCTCCGGCGGAAGGGAGAGGTCCAGGCCGTAACGCGGCTTGTGGTGCTCGCGCAACGCGTCGTTGAAGGCGAGGAGGTACGGCAGGTCTTCAGGGAACGCGTACGGCTGCCGGGGACCCAGACGTTCCCACGGATTCTGCAACATCGGATCATCCTACCGAGCGGACATCAGGCCATCGTCCAGCCCCAGTGGCCGTGCGGGCGGGGAGATCCACCGAGCAGATTCGGCCGGCCCCGGAGCACCGGGGGAAAACCCAAAGAGCGTCATCACCACAGGTCGGCCGGGCACAGCCACGGGACGTGACGGGACGGGACGGGACGCGGGACAATGCGCGGGACCCGGCATGATCCACACCGAGCCCCGTTCCCGCCACCGCAGCCACCAAAACCGTCGCGGCCGCGGAGGGCATGACAGATCGTCAGGCCTCCTCCCCGAAACGGCCCGGGGCCGACCGGCCCCGGGCAACACCACCCGCCCACCGCCACCGGTGACAGACCCTGACGATGCTCTGCGAGTTCTGCTCTGCCCGGGAACTGCGTGAAGGGTCCCGGAGTCACCCGACCCGGTCACCGTCCGTCCGCAGCCGGGAAGCCCTGCCCCCGGGGCCCAGGCCGTGCACTCGGCGGCGCTCCTGCCCGGAACAGGGGGCAAGCCCGCTACGCCCGCGTGCGGGCCGGCGGCACACGGGGCGACAGCGGCCACGATCCGTGCCCCGGCAGGAAAAGCACCCGCCCCACAGGCCACCGGCCGCCTATCATCGGCTCCGTGATGCCACCGAGAGCCGATGCCGCGTAGGTCCCCGCGCCCGGTGCGCGCCGGCCCGGCCGGCCGTCAGGGGCACGGCCCGGTCGGCACACTGCTGATCACGGCCTGCCCCGGGCCGCCCACGTGCAGCGCCGTGCACACGTATCTCTTCGTCGACGGCCTCGACCTGATCGCGCGCACCCACGACGGCGCCACCGGCGGCCATCCGGGCCGGCTGCTCAGACCCGCGGGCCCCCTCTACCCGACCGATCAAGCCCGGCAGGTACACGTCGCGACGCACGGTCAGGGCCCCGACGCCGCCCCGGCCGTCGGCATCCGCATCCGGCTCCGGGGCCGGACGGTGGTGTGGGACGGCCTGATGTACCCGGACGCCCGGGACCGCATCATCGAGGAAGTCCGCTTCGACGCGGCCCAGTACCTGACCGAGATCGAACGGGCCTACACGCGATGGGGCCGCGGCACATAGAAGCCGACGAGGCCTGGAGCCCGTGACCGCCCCCGACGGCCCCACCGCCCTCCTGCGACCCGGCACCGGCCGACCCCGCCCCCGCCCCCGTGTACCAGCCGCCGCCACCCGGCCGCACCGACGCCCGCCCGCAACCGCCCCCGGCCGGACAATCCCCTCCCGCCCGCGCCCGGACGGAAGGGATGACGGCCCCCCAGGCGCCGACACCCAGGAGCCGCCCCGCATGCACACGCCCGCCCACTACCGCGACCTGGCGCGCGCCTGCGACGACGGCCGCGTCCTGCACCGGCTCGCCCGCTGCCCCTACCCCTTCGTCTGGCACGAGCTCGCTGCCAACCCCAACACCCCGCCCGCGGCCCTGCTGGAACTGGCCGCGGCCCGCCACAGCCCCTGGAACGACAACCGGCTCCTTCACCTGCTGGCCGGGCACCCCGCGGCGGACCGCACCGTCCTGCACGCCGTCCTGGACGCCACCGCGGCCAAACTCACGCAAGGCCGGCGGCCCTACGCCGCCGCCGCAGCCCTGGCCGGGCGCAGCGAACTCGAAGCGGACGAAGTCCGCAGGCTCGGCGCCCTGCCCGGTGCGTCCGCCCGCCTGCGCACCCTGCTCCACCGGCGCCTCGCCGCCCGCGGCGAGACACCCCCGCCCGCCCCGGCCCAGGCGTCCCCGGGACCCTGACGACGCCGGCACCCCGCCGGACCGGGCGCGTCAGGCCCCGCGTGCCCGGTCCCGCGCCCGGCCCCATGCCTGGCCCGGAGCCTTCACCGGCCCGGCCCGGCCCCCGAGGCCCGGGGAACGAAGACCGGGATCACCGGGCCGGTCTTCCCCCGCTGTCCGGCGCACGGCGGACACCCGGCAACCACCCACCGCCACCACCAGCAGGCCCGCTCCCGCCCCGCCCCCGGCCCGGTGGCCTCACGGGCCGTCATGCCCGGGTGCCCGGGGCCGTCCTGGAGAGAGCCGGGTGCGGATCGGGCTTCGGACCGCAGTACCGGGGCGGATGACGCGGGAACCGCCCTGCGAGGCCACCGCCGCCCACCGCGCCGCATGCTCTGCCCCGCATCGGCACGATCCTGCGGATCCGGCCGCTCTTCGCACCGCGCACCGTGACGGTGGCCGACGGCAGGCGCACTCGACGGGCGCACCACCCGCCCGCCCGGCCGGCGCCTTGCGCCCGAGCACCCTGCGCAGCCCTCAGGGCCCCGCCGCGGCCGTGTGCCCGGCCCCGGAGGCCGGGCACACGGTCGCAAAGAGCCCCGGCGTCCCCGGCGTACGTCCCCGCAACCCGGTGACGACCGGCGATCCCGGACAGGAACCCGCCTCAAAGACCCCGGCCTCGGCCCACGACCAGCCCACGGCGAGCCGACGACCAGCCCACGACCGACCCACGACCGGCCCACGGCCGGCCCGCGGCCAGCGGCCCCGGCGTTCGGGGCGGGCACGGGAGCCCGGACGTCATGCAGGCCCGAGGCCCCCGCCCCGGAAGGCCCGCCCCAGGAGACCCGCCGGCCCGCCCCGGAAGACCCGCCGCCCCCCTGCCGGACCGCCCGCCGCCCGCCACACCTCCCGGACACCCCCGGCTTGTAGGCTTGCCGGAACATCTCGGTTCGTTGAGGGAGGGCCCGGTGCGCGTCCGCCGGTGGATATGCGTGCTCGCGGGAGCCGTCGCGCTGAGCAGCCCGACGGCCGCCTACGCCCGCGGCGGGGGCGGCGGCCACGGCTTCGGCGGCGGCCACGGCAGCAGCGGGGGCAGCGGCGGCGGGGGCGGCCACGGCAGCGGCTTCCACGGGTCGGGCGGCGGCGGTTTCGGCACCGGCTTCGGAACCGGCTTCGGGGCCGGCGGCGGGGGCGGCGGGATCGTCACCCTGCTGGTGATCGTGGCCGTGATCCTGCTGATCCTGTGGCTGTGGTCCCGGCGCCGCAAGGCAAAGCTCGCGGACGGCCTGAACACCGTCTCCGACCGCACCGCCCACCGCGCCGACGCGCAGGCGCGCGAACGCGCCGCCCACGTCTCGGCCCGCGTGGACGCCATCGCCGACACCGATGCGACCTTCGATCGCGCCGCGCTCGAACAGCGCGCCGTGTGGCTGTACGAGAGCGCCCAGCGCGCCTGGACCGGGCACGACCTCGCCACGCTGCAGCGGATCCTGTCCCCGGTGCTGTACGGCAAGTGGGCCGAGGAACTGCGGGACTACGCCGCGCGTGGCGAGGTCAACGTCGTGGAGATCGTCGCCGGCCCGGTCGTCGAGCTGGTCGACGTCGCCAACCGCGCGGGCGAGGTGAACGACACCGTCACCTTCCGGATCACCGCGACCCTCCACGACTACGTGCGGCGCGCCGACGGCGGGCAGGGCGTGCGCAAGGACGGCTCGACCCGCCCGGTCGAGTACTGGACCCTGCGCAAGAACGCGGCCGGCGAGTGGATCGTGTCGTCGCTGGAACAGGCCGCCGAAGGCGCCCACCACCTGAGCGCCGCCATCGAGACGGACGGCTGGGACCAGAAGGACGTCGCCCGCCAGGCCGTGCTCGAAGTCGCCGGCAAGACCTCGGTCACCGGGGCCGGCGACATCCTGTCGCTCACCAACATCTCGTGGACCACCGACGCCGACACCGCCGCCGGCGACCTGAGCGTCCTGGACGCCCGCTTCGACAGGGCGGTCCTGGAAGTCGCCGTCGAACGGTTCCTCGAGGAATGGGTCATGAACGACGGCAGCCTCGACTTCACCCCCGTACGCACCGCCCGCCGCACCGTCCTGCGCCAGGCCGACATCACATCCGTCAAGATCACCTCGCTCCTGTCCCGCACCCCCATCGTCTTCCGCCTCACGGTCGACGCCCAGGGCGTCTACTACGAAGTCGACCGCCGCAGCGAACAGGTCCTGCACGGCGACCCGCACCAGCGCAGGCCCATCACCTTCACCTTCGACCTGCGCCTGGACGACACCCCGCCCGGGACATGGACCGTCACCGCCACCACCACGCAGTAACCCCGGACCCCGCACCCCGCACCCGCACCCGCGCCCGCGCCCACGCCCGCGTCCCGCCCTCCCCGCAGGCGCGGCCCGCACCCGCACCACAGGCACCCAACGCCCGCATCCCGCCCTCCCCGGCCAGGACCCCCGCCACGGCGGCGCACGGCCCGGCCGCCGTGGCGGCGGACCGGGAACCGCGCCGGCCCACCCCTTCCGCCAGGCCGGGCCCGGGCCTACCCGCGAGAGCGGGCCCGGCACAGCCGGGGCCCGGGCACCCCCCACAGCCGGCACGCCGCCCTCGCCGCGCACAGCAGCGGGTCACGGTCCCCTTTCCGTTCCGGGGGCGACACACTGCCCGCGGCCTGGCGGACCACCCCGGCGGCAGGCCGCGCAACGGCGAGCGGGCCGGCTCCCGCGCCGAGGAGCTCTCCGGCATCCGGCCACGACGGATCCCTACGAAGCGCGGCCAAGCGCCGCCCCCACGGACAACGGCCCCAGGCCCAGGGGCCTTGCGCGGACGACGCAAGGGCCCCGCCGCTGCGGCCGGGACCAGGACCGGGGCGGCCCGGGCCGTGTCCGACACCCCCGGGCGCAGGAAAGCCGGGACCGACACGGCCGTCCGCGTCCCGGCCACGGAAACGGCCGCGGGCCCGCCCCACCGCGCCCTCGGGGCGTCGTCGGCGGGATGGACGGGGCTGTGGCCCGACGCGTGTGACACGGCCGCGCCGAGTACCGGCCGGGCTTCTCGGGCAGCACGCGGAACCGCCCGAAAAACGAGCCGCGGCCCGGACGGCCGGGACGACGGTTCACAGCGGCGCAAGCGATCGCGCCCCGGTCGAAGGAGCCGTTGTCCGCCTCGACCGCAGGCATCGCGGTGCCGTGCCGGTGACCGGTCCGCAGTCCCCGCTCGCGGCCGGCCGACGGGAAGTCACCCGGCTGATTTTGTCGGGCTATATGAGCGCCACTGCTTCGGTGTGAACGGGAGCCGGGTCCAGGCCGTTCGTGGCGGTGGTGTACTCGCCCGGGACGGGTGCTCTTCGGTCAGTTCGGGAGCCACTTCGGCGGGCATGGGAGCCATTGGCCGGGTGACCGGGCGGGTCTGGGCGGAGTGTCCGAGAAGACCGGGTCAGCGTCGTCGATAACGTGTGGTCGCGGGCCCGGGTTGCCTCCCTGACAAGTCGAGGCCAAGGCCCGCCCCATGCGAAACGAGAGCACTGCGACAGCATGCCGTGATCGAGCTCGTTGGGTTCCTCGGAGTGCCTGACGCACTGGTCCAGCTGGCTGTCGCGTGGCGTACCCGGCCGTCCCCCGTCTCCGGCACCGCTGTAGCGTTGTCCGCAGACGATCAGGGGGGTTCAGTGACGAGGTCCTTGCATTTCAGCTGGGAACTGAGCGGCTCCGGCTGGGCGAGGTGCAGGATCTGGGACGGCTCGACGAAGCACCAGGACAGCGTCAGCTACTGTACGAACGCGCTCGCCGACTTGCTGAAAGGCGTGTCGGGCCTTTACGGCCCCCATGGCATCCAGCGGTTCTCGTTCGATCTCGAACCGGCAGAGGCGCGGTGGATTCTTCGTCGCCAAAACAGTGACGTGCACATCACGATCCGTCGCTTCCCGGACATGTCGGCCAGCTTCGACGTACCGGACGGGAAGGGCACCCTCGTGTGGACGTCCACACGTCCTCGCACCTCCCTGGCGCATGCGGTCGCGATGGCTGCCGAGAAGGTGCGGCGAACCCACGGCGAGGACGGCTACCTCCGGAAGTGGCAGCTGCACGCCTTCCCCACCGCCGAACTGCAAACCCTTCGGCACCTGCACCTGGCAGCGGATGACTGCGCTCTCCAGCACTGAACCAACGGCGCCTCACGGCGCAGACAAAGCTGAGCCAGAACCGCTTCTGGTTCTGGCCCAGGTTGTGCGCCAGTGACGGTCCGTGACGGATCACCGGCTCTTGCCGGCCTCGTAGATCGACTGAAAGTCGTTGGCTCGGGTCCCGGGTGGCTGACAGTCGGCGACCGTGACGCAATCGTGGTCCCTGTTCCAGGAGTTGCTGTTCCCGTCAGTGCCGGAGGTGGCACTTGTCCGGGTGGAGGCGATCGGCTCCGTGGTGCGGGTGGAGGAACGGTCGACCGCCGACGACGCCAACTGCCCCGACTGCGGCGTTTGGTCGAGTCGCGTGCACGGCTCCTGCCTGAGGTTCCCTGCCGACCTGCCGAGCGCGGGACGGCGGGTCGTGCCCGCGCTGCGGGTACGACGGTTCGCCTGTCCGGATCGGTCGTGTCCGCGGCGGACGTCCGTCGAGCAGATCCAGGGCCTGACGCGCCGGCACGGGCAGAGCACCGAGCGGCTGCGCTCGGCGGTCACCGCGATCGGGCCGGCGCTCGCCGGCCGGGCCGGTGAACGGTTGGTCCGGCTGCCGGGGCTGCGTGGGAGCCGCAGCACGCTGCCGCGGCGGGTGATGGAGATACCGGACCTGCCCGTCGGTGCCCCGGCCGCGATCGGGGCGGACGGCTTCGCCCTGCGTCGCGGCCACGTCCACGGCACCGTGATCACCGACGCCGTCACCCACCGGGTCCTTGACCTCCTCCCGGACCGCGACGCGGCCACCCCCGGCCCGTGGCCGGCCGACCATCCACAGGTCGAGGTGATCTGCCGCGACCGCGCCAGCGCCTACGCGGAGGCCGCCGACACGGCAGCACCCCAGGCGCGGCAGATCGCCGACCGCTACCACCTGTGGCACAACCTCACCCAGGCCGTCGAACGCACCGTGCTCGACCACCGCGCCTGCCTGCACAGCCTGCCCCTGATCGAGCCGGAGCCCGAACCGCAACGGGGAGACGCCACTCCCCACCGACAGCGGCACCGACATCGAGGAGGAGGCCGAGAAGCCGACCGACCCCGCCGCACGCATGGCGGACCGACGCACCGCCCACCACGCCCGGGTGCATCAGCCGCTGGAGTGCGGCATGAGCATGCGCGAGGTCGCCCGCCACCTCGGCCAAAGCCGCAACACCGTCCGCCGCTACGCGCACGCCGCACGCCGCACGCCGGCAGGACATGATGAAGGACCGGCGCCCCGGCCGGGCACGCTCGACCCGTTCAAGCCCTGCCTGGCCCAGCGGTGGGACGAGACGGGCGGGAGGATCACCATTCGCGTGCTGTTCAAGGAGATCACCGCACGGGGCTACCGGGGCGGGCGGACGCTCCTCGCCCAGTGAAAGCGCCAGGCCCTCATCGCCCCGGACAACCCACCGCCCCCGCCACCGCCCCCGCCATCCTCGATCCGGCAGGTCACCGGCTGGCTGACCCGCCACCGCGCCGGGCTCACCGCAGACGAAGAAGTCCAGCGCAAGGCGCTTCTCGCGCACTGCCACGAACTGGACACAGCCGCCGGCCGGGTCACCTCCTTCGCCGAAATGCTCACCCGCCTCGAAGGCGAACGCCTCACCGACTGGATCACCGAGGCCATGACCCCGGGCCCGCCCGGGATCAGCACCCTCGCCGCCGGCCTGAACAGCGACTACGACGCCGTCCACGCCGCACTGACCACCGCGTGGAACTCCGGTCCCCTCGAAGGCACCGTCAACCGGACCAAGATGCTGAAGCGACAAATGTCCGGGCGTGCCGGCTTCGCCCTCCTACCCAGGCGAGTGCTCCCCGCCTGACCGTCCGCAGCGAAGGACCAGGGCCCCGCCGGTCGTCCTCAGAAAGGTGGCTCGTCTGCGCAGCCGCCGGTCGACGGGCTGGGCTCGCAGGCGCACACATCCTCGGAGGTCTCCAGGCCGGTCGTGTCGTGGCCCCGTGCCTTCAGGGTGTGGAGTGCGTTGCTGCGGTCGTGGCGACTGGTGCTGGTCACGAGGAGATGGCGGGCGCGGCCGGCCAGCTCGCTACGGTGCCGGGTGAGTTCAGGGTGTTCGGCCAAGGAGACGGCCGCAACCAGGACGGCATCGCGCACGGCCGTGCTCTCGCGGTCCAAGAAACGGGCGACGGCGTCGTGGAACAGCGGTCGCAGATCGCGGAAGGCGCGCATGTACGGATCTTCGTCGAGCGACCAACCGTGGCGCTCGCCAATGGCGACGCACTCGTCGCCGGCGTCGTAGGCGAGGGACCCGAGCCAGTCCAGGAGCGCCGCACGTGCGGCGTACGGGGCGCGTTCCCCGACCCCGGGGTGAATCGTGTCGCCGGCAGGACGAGCAAGGATCGCGGCGACGTACACGGCCACGGGCACGGTGGCCTCCTAGAGGCTGTTCTGATGCCGCACCGGCTCCAGCTCGTCGAGCGCGACACCTCGAACTCTCGGATCCGGGACGACAAGTCCGGCCAGGACAGCGGACAGGAACTCCCCTCCCGTCAAGCGGGCGGTGCCGAGCAAGGCCCAGTCGGTGGTGCGCAGCATCGCCTGGGGATCCGGGAGTTCAGTGACACCGAGGTAATCGCTGATCGTCACCCGCCGAGGCTACGGGACCCCTCCGACACCGAGCCTTATGTAGCCCACTCGGCCCGATGCTCAGCGGGCCGAGACCGGAACTTCTTGCCGTCCTGCAGTACCTGTCGGTCCTGGCGCCTACGGATCGTGACCAGCTCACGGAACAAGCCGGGCCAGAAACCACTTCACCCCGGCGGACCACCCCGCCACGCACCGCCCGGCAGCACGCGGGCCCCCTCCCACACCAGAGCGTGCCCCGGCCTCCGGTCACAGCGGACCCGCATACCCGGGCCGCACCAGCGGGAGCGGGCGGACGCCGGCAGGGACGGGCCGCACCAGCGGGAGCGGGCGGACGCCGGCAGGGACGGGCCGCACCAGCGGGAGCGGGCGGACGCCGGCAGGGACGGGCCGCACCAGCGGGAGCGGGCGGACGC